>CAMWYL010000039.1 GCA_947178465.1 uncultured Lachnospiraceae bacterium
ATCTTAATATTCGTATTAATGGACGTGGAAAAGTGAATAACCCCTCTTCTTATGATATATAAAGGAAAATATCACGGTAAAAGTCTGTGGATAACAATAATAAAAAGTCTGAGGTTATTTGAATTGATTCACAATCCGTCTTTAGCCGGGTGAAAGCTTTTTCTTAATGGTTTCGATTTTATTTCTTAAATCCTCATCTGTCTGCATTAATTCCGTAATCTTTTCCACACCGTGGATAACAGTCGTATGGTCTTTTTTGCTTAAAAGAGCGGCTACGTTCTGTAATGAGGCGGTGGTCATGGTACGACAAAGATACATAATGATCTGTCTCGGAAGCACGTATTCGGAATTGCGTCTTTTGGAGGTTATGTCCTCCTTTGATACGTTAAAATGTTCGGAAACGACATCCACGATCAGATTCGGTGTCACCTCACGGATTTGATCAGGATAGATAATATCTTTTAAAGCGTCTTCCGCAAGTGCGAGCGTGAGTTCCTTTTTATTTAAACGGGCATTTGCCAACACCTTATTCAAGGCACCCTCCAACTCACGAATGTTGGACTTGATATTTGTCGCGATGTACTGAAAAATCTCGTCATCTATTGCCTTATTGTAATTCTCCGCGTTTTTCTGAAGAATGGCCATGCGCGTTTCGTAATCAGGCGGCTGAATATCAGCAATCAATCCCCACTCGAACCGTGAGCGGAACCGTTCTTCCAAGGTTTCCATCTCTTTAGGCGGTTTGTCGGAGGAAAGAATAATTTGTTTTCCCGCGGAATGAAGGACATTAAAGGTATGGAAAAATTCCTCCTGTGTGGATTCCTTTCCTATTACAAACTGGATATCGTCGATCAATAATACATCGACTGTTCTGTATTTCTCGCGCAGCTTCGTCATGGCCGCGGCATTACCGCTTCGGATAGATTCAATTACCTCGTTTGTAAACTGTTCGGAGGTAACATACAAAACCTTCATATTATTATTCTGTTCTAATACAAAATGTCCGATGGAATGCATCAGGTGTGTCTTCCCCAAACCTGCGCCGCCATACAGATAGAGCGGATTGTATGCTTCTCCCGGAGATTCCGCTACGGCAAGGGCAGCGGAATGTGCGAATTTATTGTTGTTTCCTACAACAAAGGTATCAAACTTATATTTATTGTTCAGGTTTGCGTTCTCATAATTGATATTGCTGACGCTTTTGGATGCAAAGGAGGCGTCGTCTTCATCACCGGGCGTGACAATATCCTTTTCCGTGATAAAAGTAACGGTATAATCATGGTTCATCAGCTCTGAAATCGTGACATTAAAATAAATCGTGTACTGCTTCTGGATATAGCTTTGAAGGTGTGCCTGTTCCGATGGTATAAGAATATAAACGGTATCGTTTTCTTCTTTATAAAATTGAAGCGGTGCTACCCATGTGTTGAAGGATATATTTGTCAGCTCATATTCATTTCTCAGAATTTCTTTGATCTCATCCCATTTTTCTTTGATTTCACCCATGTAATACCTCTGATTATTCTCTATTCAACGCGTGCAGGACTTTGTGCAAAATATACACATACCCTTTTAATAGTAAACTAAAAATGCGAAAAAATCAAATATTTTCGTAAGAATAATGACAATATGAGAAAAATAAATATCCACATATCTCTGAAAAAGTATGTGAAAAATGTGGATAACTTAATCAACGGCATGTGGAAATATAAAAAATATTGAAATTTTATTCAAGAAATCCACAAGATTGTGGATAAATTGTGCATTGTTATATACGAATTCCACAGAATGTTTTTATTGAGTTTTTGCTTTTTGTGAAATTCTTTATTTAATTATTTACAGAAAATATCCACAAGTTAATCACATTATGTGGATAAGTTACAGGCTTTGTGGAAATAAAAATATTCTTGACTTCAATATTCCGATATTATATAATCGTTATGACATTTTCCAATACCATGGGATATCAGCATTGTTAATTGTTGATAGTTGATAGAAAAATGAGGTTATAAAGATTATAATGAGAAGGAGGTGTTTCTCAGATGAAAATGACATTTCAGCCTAAAAAGAGACAGAGATCAAAGGTTCATGGATTTAGAGCGAGAATGAGTACGCCGGGCGGAAGAAAGGTTCTGGCTGCCAGACGTGCAAAGGGAAGAAAGAGATTATCCGCATAATGCACAGGTCACAATTTATGTGACCTTTTTTTCTACATGGGATTTGTCGCACGGAGGATTGCTGTGAAATTTTCGGAGTCTTTAAAAAAGAATACGGATTTTAAGAATGTTTATGCGAATGGAAAGAGCTATGCAAACAGATATCTGGTCATGTATGTATTGGAAAATGGATCAAACGGGAACAGACTTGGAATTTCAGTCAGTAAAAAAGTAGGAAACAGTGTCGTGCGGCATCGTATTACAAGATTGGTAAGAGAAAGCTACAGACTACACGAAGATATATTTAATAGTGGTTTAGATATAGTAGTCGTTGCGAGGGTAAATGCGCGGGACGTGAAGTATCCGGCCATAGAGAGCGCATTGCTTCATGTATCGAGGCTCCATAAAATATGTAAAATATAAATTTTTGAGATGAAAAAGCTTTTAATTTGGATTATTTTATTCTATAGAAAATATTTATCACCGCTTAAATATACAAAATGTCCTTATTACCCATCATGCTCCCAATACGGACTGGAGGCAGTTCAAAAATATGGTGCAGTAAAGGGTGGTTTTTTTGCGTTATGGAGAATCCTTCGATGCAATCCTTTTTCAAAGGGCGGATATGACCCTGTTCCCTTGAGGAAGGAGAAGAAAAAGGTTCAGACCTTTTACAGCTTTAAGGAGGAGTAGGATGGATTTTATATTATTGACACAGAATTCAACTCCGATATTCAAATACATCGTCAGGCTTCTTGGCCTGATTATGAATATTATCTTTGAATTTCTGAATTTGGTGGGGATTCCGAATATCGGTTTAGCAATTATTTTATTTACAATTGTTGTTTATTTGTTATTGATGCCGCTCACGATTAAGCAGCAGCGGTTTTCAAAGCTGTCCGCGCGGATGAATCCTGAGCTTGAAGCGATTCGTGAAAAGTATAAAGGCAAGCAGGATCAAGAGTCCATGATGGCGATGAATATGGAAAATAAAAGGGTCTATGCCAAGTACGGTGTATCCCCTTCGGGAAGCTGTTTACAGCTTTTGATTCAGATGCCTATTTTACTTGCGCTCTATCGTGTTATTTATGCGATGCCTGCTTATGTGACAAAGCTTGGCGATGCGTTTGGCGTTCTTGCGGATAAGATTATGACTGCGGCGGATGGCGTGGAATATATCAAGGGAATGCAGGCGGCAAATTATTTTTCAAAGAATTTTGATATTGCGGGAAATACAAGAAATGCTATTATTGATACCTTGAATAAGGTTTCCACAACAGATATGGCAGCTTTATCTGAAAAGTTTGGTTTATCAGATCTTGTTTATAATGGAAGGATTATTTTATCAAACGATACACAGAGAGGCTTGATTGATCAGTATAATAATTTTCTTGGATTAAATATCGGAAACTCCCCTATGGATACAATTCAGTCGGCTTTTGCATTGGGAGATTATTTTTTGTTGATTGGTGCTGCCTCCATTCCGATATTGTCAGCTGTTACACAGTGGATTAATTATAAGCTGATGCCGCAGGCTGCTTCCAATGATAAGGATAAGAAAAAGACGCCGACGAGCGACACGGCAGAAGCAATGCAGCAGTCAATGAAGACGATGAATGTCATTATGCCGATTATGTCTGCATGGCTCTGTCTGACGCTTCCCGCAGGTATGGGTTTGTACTGGGTTATTGGTGCGGTAGTAAGAAGTATCCAGCAGGTTGCAATCAATAAGCATATTGACAAGATGGATATTGAAGGCGAGATTGAGAAGAATATTGAGAAATATAATGAGAAGCTGAAGAAACAGGGAATTGACCCTGCGAAGCTCAATGCTGCGGCAAGGACAAGCACAAAGAATATTGCTTCCAAAGCAGCTTATCAATCCTCTTCCGTAAAGAAGACTGCAAAAACGGAGGAGGAACGCGCAGAAGAAATCCGCAAGTCAACGGAATATTATAATAAGAACGCGAAGCCCGGAAGCCTTGCTGCCAAGGCCGCTATGGTAAAACAATATAACGAAAAGAATAACAAGTAAATGCATAAGGGGGACGGAACAATGGAATATGTTGAATTCAAAGGTAAAACAAAGAGTGAAGCAATTACTGAAGCATGCAGGCATTTTTCAATTCCAAGTGATAAGCTTGATTATGAAATAGTAGATGAAGGTAAGGCAGGTCTTTTGGGAATCGGTGCAAAGCCTGCAATCATAAAGGCACGGATAAAAGAGGAGGAGCAGGAGGTAGTTGAGCCCGTAAAGATTTCCACTCTTGTATCTGAGGAGAATACGGAAAAGAAGCCTGCTGTTGTATCTGTTGCTTCTTCTGCCGCCGTTTCGGATGATGATGTTGAGGCCGTTACAAAGAAATTTTTGAGTGATGTTTTTGCGGCGATGCATATGACTGTCACGGTAGAAACAAAGTACAATGATTCCCTGCGTTCATTGGATGTAGAGCTGAGTGGTGACGAGATGGGCGTGTTAATTGGTAAGAGAGGCCAGACATTGGATTCACTGCAATATTTGATTTCTCTTGTTGTCAATAAGGGAACGACGGAATATATCAGGGTTAAGGTTGATACCGAGAACTACAGACAAAGACGTAAGGAGACGCTTGAAAACCTTGCAAAGAATATTTCTTATAAGGTAAAGAGGACAAAGCGGCCTGTTGCGCTGGAGCCTATGAATCCCTATGAGAGAAGGATTATTCATTCGGCTTTACAAAATGACAGATATGTCACTACTTACAGCGAGGGCGAGGAACCTTACAGAAGAGTGGTTGTTACTTTAAAGAGATAAGCTGCGAAAGCCTCCATTTTATATGGAGGCTTTTCCATCATAATATGATATCGGTAATATTTGAAGGGATACGGTTTTTGCAATGAAGACAGATACGATTGCGGCGATTGCGACGGCGGTAAGTGATTCCGGAATTGGCATTATCCGCGTCAGCGGGGAAAATGCGATAGAGGCTGTCGATGGTCTTTATCGTTCCAAGGGGAATAAAAAGAGACTTTCAGCAGTGAAAAGCCATACGATTCATTATGGTTTTATTTTTGATGACGAGGAGCTGCTTGACGAGGTTATGGTAGCAGTGATGAAGGCGCCGAATACCTATACGCGTGAAGATACGGTGGAGATTGACTGTCATGGTGGTATTCTTGTAATAAACAGGATTCTTGAGACACTTTTAAAACATGGCTGTCGGTTGGCGGAACCGGGGGAATTTACAAAGCGTGCTTTTTTAAATGGAAGGATTGATTTGTCTGAAGCTGAGGCCGTTATGGACATTATTCATTCTAAGAATGAGTTTGCGCTGAAAAGCTCAATAAATCAGTTAAAGGGAAGTGTTTCTGACAAGGTTCGTTCCCTGCGTGAGGATATTTTATATGAGATTGCCTTTATTGAGTCGGCATTGGACGATCCTGAGCATATCAGTCTTGATGGGTTTTGTGAACGGCTGGAGGAAAAGACTCTCAGAATTTCAGGGGAATTAAAAAAGCTTACAGAAAGTGCGGATAATGGAAAGATGTTGAAGGATGGCATCAATACGGTGATTGTCGGGAAGCCGAATGCGGGAAAGTCTTCGCTGCTCAATGTGCTTGTGGGTGAAGAAAAGGCGATTGTGACGAGTATAGCGGGAACAACAAGGGATGCGATTGAAGAATACATCAGACTGAATGGAGTCGGTCTCAATATTATTGATACGGCGGGTATTCGCAATACGGAAGATGAGATAGAAAAAATCGGTGTGGACAAGGCGCGGAAATATGCCGCGAATGCGGATTTAGTTATTTATGTGGTGGATGCTTCCTGTCCGCTTGATGAAAATGATGAAGAGATCATAAGATTAATTTCTGATAAAAAGCTGATTGTTTTGCTGAATAAAACGGATTTAGAGCAGGTTGTTACGGATGAGGATATACGAAATCAATTTATAAATATGCCGGATGTGTCAGAAAATGACTGTCGGATTATCTGTACCTCGACAAAGGAAAATATCGGAATGAATGCATTTGAGGATGCGGTAAAGGAGATGTTCTTTAACGGTGAGTTTGCCGTCAATGATGAGCTTATCATTACAAATATGCGGCATAAGGAGGCGTTGATGGAAGCGTATAAAAGTATGGAGATGGTACAGGAAAGCCTGAAAAATCATATGCCTGAGGATTTTTATTCAATTGATTTAATGAGTGCGTATGTTGCGCTTGGACGGATTATCGGTGAAGAGGTTGGGGATGATCTGGTGAATGAGATTTTTGGAAAGTTTTGTATGGGGAAATAGGAGGTTGCGGAATGCCTGAGATTAGGGAAAAGGTAGATGTATGCGTGGTAGGCGCGGGTCATGCGGGCTGCGAGGCGGCGCTGGCCTGTGCGCGGATGGGATTGGAAACCGTAATTTTTACGGTAAGCATAGACAGTATCGCATTGATGCCATGTAATCCGAATGTCGGCGGCTCCGCAAAAGGACATTTGGTGCGGGAGCTTGATGCACTCGGCGGTGAGATGGGAAAAAATATTGATAAAACCTTTATCCAGTCAAAGATGCTTAATGTCTCTAAAGGTCCTGCGGTGCATTCCCTCCGCGCACAGGCAGATAAGGCAGAGTATTCCAGGGCAATGCGCAAGGTTTTGGAGAATCAGGAAAGATTGACGGTGAAGCAGGCAGAGGTTGTGGAGCTTTTATGGGAGGAGCTCTCATCACAGGATTCGACATATTCTCATGCCACAAAGAAGATAACGGGTGTAAAGACCTATACGGGTGCAGTTTATGAGGCGAAAGCGGTTATTCTCTGTACAGGCACTTATCTGAAAGCGCGCTGTCTGTGCGGGGAATCGATTACATATACGGGACCGAACGGATTGCAGGCAGCAAATTACCTGACGGATTCTTTAGTATCTCTTGGTGTGGAGTTGCAGCGGTTTAAGACCGGTACACCTGCGCGTATGGATGGGCGTTCCATTCATTTTGATAAAATGGAGGAGCAGTTTGGAGATGAAAGAGTCGTTCCTTTCTCTTTTTCTACGAATCCGGAGGAAGTTCAGATCGAGCAGGCCTCCTGTTGGCTTACTTATACGAATGAAAAAACGCATGAGATTATTCGGGCAAATCTTGACCGTTCACCAATTTATGCGGGCATTATTGAGGGAACAGGTCCTCGTTATTGCCCCTCCATTGAGGATAAGGTGGTAAAATTTGCCGATAAGGAGCGACATCAGGTGTTTATTGAGCCGGAGGGTCTGCATACAAATGAGATGTATGTCGGTGGGATGAGCTCGTCTCTTCCGGAGGATGTTCAGCTTGCGATGTATCGTACGGTTCCGGGGCTTGAGGACTGTAAAATCGTGCGCAATGCGTATGCGATTGAGTACGACTGCATCAATCCCGGGCAGCTTTATCCGACGCTTGCATTTAAAGATATTTTGGGGCTTTTCAGTGGCGGTCAGTTTAACGGGAGCAGCGGGTATGAGGAAGCGGCTGCGCAGGGTCTTATTGCCGGAATCAATGCCGCGCTCTTTGTACAAGGGAAAGAACAGATTATTCTTGATCGTTCGCAGGCTTATATCGGTGTCTTAATTGACGACTTAGTTACAAAGGAAAATTTGGAGCCGTATCGGATGATGACTTCCCGCGCGGAATACAGACTTTTACTGAGACAGGATAATGCGGATTTACGTTTGAGACGGATTGGTTTTGAGGTTGGTCTTGTAACAAAGGACGAATATGATTATGTCTGTGAAAAGGAGCAATTAATAATAGGTGAAATTGTACGATTGCAGAATACAAAGGTCGGTGCAAACAAGTATATTCAGGAGTTTCTTGAAGATAAAGGAAGCTCCGGTTTAAAGACTGCGGCATCTCTGGCAGAGTTAATCAGCAGACCGGAGTTGTCCTATGAAGCGATTGCGGAGATTGACAAAGAGCGTCCTTCTTTGTCCAAAGATGTTATTGAGCAGGTTGAAATTAATATTAAATATGATGGATATATCAAGCGGCAGCTAAAGCAGGTAGAACAATATAAAAAGATGGAAAATAAAAAAATACCGGTTGATATTGATTATGATGATATTGGAAATCTGCGGCTTGAGGCAAGGCAGAAGCTCAAAAAATACAAGCCCGTTTCTGTCGGACAGGCATCAAGAATAAGCGGGGTGTCGCCTGCTGATATTTCCGTGCTATTGGTGTATTTGGAGCATTTTAAGAATATGTGAAGAAAGAGAGATATTGTATGGATTTTGAATTGCAGCCGCTTCGGATTCAGGCGGGTTGGAGAATGGAATATAATAATTTTACGGAATATGACATGGATGTTCATGGGGAGAAATACTGCTTTGAGTTGAATGAGGATTTAATTATGCTGACGAATGATATTGCCAATCTGACAATTAATTTAGGTTGGTATCCGAGCTTTGACTTGAATGGAAGCTATATTCTCTATCTTGTGCGGAATAAGGATTGGAATAAGCCGTTGGAAAAGGTAGTTACACGGTCAAAGAGCGAGGTCATTGCGTGCATTGAGAAATGGGTGTGCTATGAATGCTTCAGTAAATATCTGCGTTAGCTTTTTTATAGCAACTGTTATATAATGGTATTTGACATTGAAATTCGAATTATCACAAAACAGAAAAATGTGAGGATTATTGGATTGATGGATAAGAATTATGATTTAACGCTTTTGAATGGTGGTTTGTCTCAGTTTGGAATTTGCTTGGAAAACAGTCAGGTTGAGAAATTTATCAGGTATTATGAGCTTTTAACGAAGTGGAATGAGGTGATGAATCTGACTGCGATTGTGGATTGGGAAGAGGTCTGTGTAAAGCATTTTATAGACAGTCTTTCTTTGTGTAAGGCGGTGGATTGTACAAGGAATTTGTCAGTGATGGATGTCGGTACGGGCGCGGGATTTCCCGGAATACCGCTCAAAATTGCCTTTCCGAATTTGCGAATGACGCTGCTTGATTCTCTACAAAAGAGAGTCAGATTTTTGAATGAAGTGATTGATATATTGGGGCTTGAGGGGATAGAGGCGATTCATGGAAGGGCGGAAGATTTCGCGAAGCCTGATTTGCTGCGGGAGCAGTTTGATTTATGTGTTTCAAGGGCGGTTGCGAATCTGGCTGTTTTGTCGGAGTATTGCATGCCCTATGTAAAGCGGGATGGTTTTTTTATCTCTTATAAATCCGAAAAAGCAGCAGAAGAAATAGAGGCTGCCGATCATGCGATTCAGATTTTGGGTGGGAAGTTTGATAAAGAAATTGCTTTCACGCTGCCTGATTCGGATATTTACAGAGATTTGGTGATGATAAAGAAGGTAAAAGACACACCAAAGAAATATCCGAGAAAATCAGGGCTCCCTGCTAAGGAGCCGTTATAAGTTTATAAATCCCAATATCCATCATCCACATATAAAATTTCCGATTGCTCATAAGCATCCTGCCAGGCTTCTTTTGCAGATGTATCTCGGGAATAAAATATTTCCTGATGATATATCTGCCATTCTCCGTTGATCAGACGTTCATCTGTGATTTCAACATCATTTTGCTCTTTCCCTAATATGCTGAGTCTTGCAACATTTGTAAGTGTCCCATCTACATATTCATATCGGTCTACATAATGCGAAGCGGCGCCTCCTCTGGAAAATCCGTAAATACACTGCTTATCCTGTCTTAAAGATGGCGAATCAATTCCTGAAAATTCCGGTACATTTTCATAAAGCCCGCTATCGGACTTATAAACGAACAAAGAAGAAAAGGAAGCGGCACCTGTGCCAAATATCCCTTGATAGCAGCAGATATCTTCAATTCCATCAAAATTCCAATCTGTCAGAGACAGAAAAGTTCGACAATAAACATAATCTAACTGATAGAACGCTATTTTTTCCGGCTCTACACATGAAGAATCCAAGCATTGCAGGATATCTCCGGAAATTTTGTCCGTAATTAATACCAAAAATTCATTGGGCTCGTGATAAATTAACTCACCCTGCAGTCTCTTTTCGATTTCATTATCCCTGTATTCTATGGTGATATAGTCAAATTGTTCCCCTTCTGTTTTGATATGGGCAAAATACGGAAGCTCTGTTGCAGTTCCTTTTCGGTATGCATCGAGGAACCGGTTTTCCGGCAATACAGGTTCCATAATCTGACAGGCAAAACCGGTTTCTTTTGCATATTGATAAGCGTAAGAAGTATCATTACAGGCGATGACTACTGGCCATTGACTGTCGTTTCTCCAAAAAGCATTTTCGTCAATGAATATCACACTATCAGGTATTTTTATAAGAGAAATATCCCATGTATTTTCAATGATATTTGCCTCTATTGTGGTAATGCCGTCAGGAATTGTCAGCTCCAACAGGTCTCCGGCATAAGGCGTTCCCAGACATTCTTTTCCCAGTGTGGATACCTGTTTCCCATCAATGACGGAAGGAATGATTACCTGATAGGGATTCATTTTATTTTTCTCCTCATCATAACTCGTGATTCGCAGAGTGCCATCCGGAAGTTCCTCATAGGTAAAACAGGATGCGCTCGTCTCTGTCAGCTTTTTATTGAATTCTTTATACAAACTTTCAATATTATATTCCTGTAATCCGATTAATTGAAAGTCTTTCTTTCTTTCTGTTTCACCGTTATTCATATATAACACACAAATAATTGCTGATAATCCTAAAAGAATTCCTGTGTAGAGCATCTTTTTCATAGCTTGCTTACTCCTTATTGCCAATATTCATTTTCTTCTTTTATCTGATTATAAATTATCTATGCATCATTTTTGCATCATTTTTACATCATTTTTGTATCATTTTCAAATGAATGGATTCTGTCTGAAAGTTCCTGACAGGTTTTCATAAGATTCTTCTTCGTTAATCCCACCAACAATAGTAAACGGAAAAACCGTCAAAAAAGCTGTCGTCGGGTACGATTGGAACGAAATTGCTGTTTTCATTGATAATGAATGTCGGTCGTGAAAAATCAGTCTCTTCTCCGATATCGCTTGGAAAGATATCTTCCGGTTCGTTGAAGATTTGCTCGATTTCAGAGAGCGATAATTTGCTGAATATAATCAGTGTGTCAGCATAGATGAACTGTTCATTCTGGTTCTCCTCATATCCATAGACCTCCACAAAAACTTTTGCGGTTTCATCTTTGCTGCGCAGGTTCTCAATCAAAGTAAGATAGCCCTGCTTTCCGTCAAGGTTTTCACAGGAAAAGGCCGTAAAATCGTCGGCCGGGTCTAAGAAATCCTTGTATGGGAACCAATATCTGTTTTGGTAGTTTTTATTCTTTTCATCAGATTTCAGTTGTGCTAAAATGGTTTCTTTTTGTTTTGGAAGCATCCTATTTCTCCTTTGAAATTTTGTTGTATTTTTAATATAAAAATATGTAAATATTGTAACACAGAATATATGGAGATTTGAACTGTTTATATTGTTATTAAGAACGCGCGTTAAAGCAGATGCTTTACAAAACATTGAATCCGATTATCCCCTATGTTAAAATTCAGGTAGCAGATAAATATTATGGAATTTGGAACAGTTACGAATGGGAGAAGACTTATGGAACATGATGTAAATTTGAATATCCATTATTCAGCGCCTGAAGAAATATGGTGTAAAATAAGTGATGTTTACAAGGCAATGCCATATTGGGCAGGAACGGATTCGGGGGCATATTGGATTGGCGAGAATATTGATTTGTGGGCGTCTGTCGAACCGAGTGGAATTCAGATTGCGGGTACAATGCCCAATGAAATCTGGGAGGTATGGTATCGTGAGTTGAAGGAAAATTGACAGCGGCGCTCGGGTATGAAATTGGCGAACCGGAGGATGGTTTTGACTTTCAATATTGGGTATGATTATCGCGGATGGAAGGTGATTCTATATGGGTTTATTGGATATATTTAAAAGCAGCAAAAAAGAACAGGGTACGGAGAAAGACGAGGCAGAAGCGCTTGGCTGGGATGCAATTACAGCGGAATGTGAACGGATTTATCCGGGTAAGGAGCCAATCCATCATTATGGGACTCTGATAAAATGGCGGTTTGGGGGCAATGACCCGTTGGATGGTATCAGTATTTATGACGGCGGGGAGTATTGGCATTTTGTGACCTTTGGTTTATCGGAGCTGTATATAAAGGAGACGGACGATAAAGAGATCAGCGGCTATGGAATGGAGTTTACCTTTAAATTAAAGAAGGATGATTATGAGGATGAAGAGGCGGAAATGAAGTGCATTTGTGGGATTTTGCAATCCATTGCAAGGATTACCTTTACAAAAGGGGAAACTTTCAGACCTTACGAATATCTGTATACGGGGCAGACGCAGGGGATTGATACAAAAATGCAGTCGAACATAACGGGCTTTATCACGATACCGGATAAGGAATTTAGGACGATTGATACCCCAAACGGCAAAGTGGAGTTTGTGGAATTTATCGGGGTTACAAATGATGAGCTGTTGGCAATTCAAAACGGTGAGACAGACGTGGAGGGCTTGTACCGCACATTGGGTAATGATGTGACGGATTATAACAGAAGCTCTTTTTATTAATCTTGGATTGAATATGTCTGCCGAAATGAATACGATACTATGAAAATAGTAAAATATACTACCAAAAAGCTTCCTAATATGATAGAATGATTTCATATTGTTGTTTTGAGATGCTGTAAAACGGAAAAAGGGAGGCTTTATGGAGGAAAAGAAGGGGATTCTTTATTTACAGGAAACAGAACGGAGAAGAATTTCGGAAGAGCTTCACGATACGACGGTTCAGGAACTGGTTTATTTGTCGCAGCAGCTGGAGCTTGCTTTCCTGTATATGGATAAAGACCCTGTTCAGGCAAGGCTTGAGGTCCTGTCCTCCAGAAAGTATGTAAAGCATATCATTGATGGTATTCGTGATATTATCTATGACCTCCATCCGATAAGCTTTGACGATATCGGATGGGAGGCGTCCATGGCGCGTCTTTATGATTCCTTAGCTTATAATAATGACATTAATGTCAGTTTTGATATTGAAAATCCGGATAATGATGATGGTGTTACGGCAGTTTCTCTTTACAGGATTATCTGTGAGGCGTGCCGGAATGTTTTAAATCATTCTCAGGCGGAAAATATGTGGGTTTCGATGAAGACAGAAGGGGATTCCATACGACTGCGGATTAAGGATGACGGGATTGGTTTTCGACAGACGGATATGGAGAAGCATTTTGGTTTGCAGTTTATTCGCGAGAAAGTCTTACTGCTGTCGGGTCGGATGGATATTGAGACGGGATGCGGCGGTACGGAGCTTTTGATTGAGGTTCCGGAGGGAGGTATGCGATAAAAATGTGTGATAAGGCGGCAACTGTCTGCTGATTGGATAGGTAGATTTCCATATTGTATCAGGTCAGGAATTTGATTTATGAGGATTTGGAAAAGCAAATCCGAGATTTTATAGGGAACGTTTATGGAGATGGGTTCTAAAAAAAGTGTTCTATTGCCAAGACAGAGCAGATTGGGTATGGCGTTGATTCTAAGGAATTGTAATAGGAGAATACATGATAAAGGTGATGATAGCTGACGACCATAAGATGGTTCGGGAAGGTTTGCGGAAGTTAATTGAATTTGACGGAGATATAAGAGTGATAGCTGAATGTGGAGATGGAGCGGACTGTATCGCAAAGATTTCTACCGTGAAGCCGGATATTGTTTTGTTGGATATCAATATGCCGGATATGAACGGCATGGAGGTGCTTACATCCATACATGATGAGGAAATACGGCCGCGGATTTTGATGCTTACAGTGCACAATGAGATTGCGTATCTGATGAAGGCGCTTGATATGGGTGTCGATGGTTATATATTGAAGGATTCAGATTCGCGGGAGTTGATTCGCGCAATTCGCTGTGTTTATGAGGGGGAGCGTTTTATAGAGCCGAGCCTGATACCGCTTTTAAATTCAAAGCTGATAGCCCGCGATTTGGATGAGAGAAAGGTTGACAGTCTTTCGGATAGGGAAGTGGAGGTTCTGAAGCTGGTTGCCGGCGGATTATTGAATAAGGAGATTGCTGACAGGCTGAGTATCAGTGAGCGGACAGTAAAGAATCATATGTCTAATATTTTCAGAAAGATTGATTGTACGGATAGGACACAAGCGGCAGTTTTCTGTATTCGTAGCGGGTTGGTGGATGTGCATCAATAATATGACGGTTATATCATTTTTTAGATAAAATTTTTCAATTTAGTATTCTTTCCGAAAAGAATGAAGATATCATTCTTTTGTGTCGAATTCTCTGCGGACAGATTGATAAGTAATGCATTGCCGAGCTTGGTGAATATTTTTGTCTGCATTTTATTATAGGCTTTTGCGATAATCTGCTTGATTCCCTGTTTGATTAATGTCTCTTCATTTTCGTGAGTAACATTTTAAATGTCTGCATGCAGACATTTGATGACTGCCACAGAGGTCAAATACCCAGCCCTTTAAGTGTATCAAACTTGATATTCCGTTGCTTGCAGCGGGGTTTCTGATTTGTAAGATCGACGCGCATAGCGAGTGTCATGTATTCGGCAATTTACCTTATGTGCTTTTTGGTGTGGTCAATGATAAGTACCTTACAGCTATTTGCTTCGAAGTGTTTTGTCAAGCTGAATCCAAATTTTCCAAGTTTGATTATAATATATTTTTTATGTGTGCGTGTTCTAATATTTTATACTAAGTTTATCTTTTCTGTTTATTTTCTGTTATATTCTT
>CAMWYL010000040.1 GCA_947178465.1 uncultured Lachnospiraceae bacterium
TGTTTCCTTTAGAATTTTCAGGGTCGCATTACTGTTTATTTGTCAAGGTTCTCTGTTGAAAACATATCTGTTTACACAACTTTGATATCTTATCACATCATCAAAGCATTGTCAACACATTTTCAAACATTTTTACAAATTTTTGCCATCACATCTATGCGATGGATTTTTATATTAACACAAGTCGTGTCTTGTGTCAATAACAATTACGTCTCATTCATTTTATGAAAATCAAAAAATAACAGTGATACAAATCATATATATTAAGAATATATGAATTTAACATGTCCACCTGAATACATTCACAATGCTCGCCAAACACGCAAAGATCTTCGGGTTTTTACAGACGCCGAAATACCTTAGGGCAAAAAAAAGAATCTTGATGTTTCATAAGATACTTTTTATAATGGACTTCACTATTCATTTGTTCAATAAAATAAATGAACGGAGAAGAAGGGATTTGAACCCTCGCGCCGGTCGCCCGACCTACACCCTTAGCAGGGGCGCCTCTTCAGCCTCTTGAGTACTTCTCCTCGGTACTGAATTAAATCCTCTACCAATATGAACATACGCTGCAAATCCCAACGCAAGTGTTATTATACCTAATTTACATATTATTGTCAATCCCTTTTTTCACAATTATCACGTTATTTCTGTCCGATTGCTCTGTTTCGGTTTCGGACTGACGGAGCATCCGGCTTCATACGCAGCAAAACGCAACACATCTTTGATGTGCAGGCAGTCCCTTTCGCGGCAGTCGCCAAATGCCTGCAGGCAGTCACTTGGCTCGTTGCCCGCGAGAATACAGCTATATTTCCTGCAGTTTTTTCATAAAGTTTTGTCCGTTCTCCGCCGCGGACTCCTTGGGCCGCCCCAGGTCTTCTCTGGATGTCAGGGATACCATAACTTCTATCATGGTAAGCTCCCTGACTGTATCTGCCTCCTCCAGGGCACGCCGCAGCTGTTCTGCGGAAGTAACGGAATAGACAGCCTTATAACCGCAAGCCTTGGCTATGTCAACATATGATTGACCGGAATAGCCTGTCGGCATAGCGCCTACCGACTCATGGGCCGCATTGTTTATTACAATGTGAAGAAGATTTTTCGGAGACTGCTTCGCAAGAAAGGCCAGTGCCCCCATATGCATTAAGACCGCGCCATCCCCGTCCACACAGACAATTTTCCTTGCAGCATCCGCCTGTGCAATTCCGTATGCAATCATGGAGGCATGTCCCATGCCGCCCACTGTCATAAATATTCTGTCGTGGTTTCCGTAAAGCGCGTCGCTTTGCTCATACAGTTCTCTTGAAATTTTGCCGGTTGTCGAAACGATATGGGAATCTCGATAAACCTTCTCAAGGATTATTTTTAATGCCTGTTCCCGCACAAGGTCATATCCGTTTTCCCATACAAATGCCCGCTCCTTTTCAAAAGTACCCTTTTTGACAATAATCGCGTACTGTCGGTTCTCCTCCAAGTGTTCGTGAGCTTTCTCAAGAATTTCTTTTATCTGTGTCTCTGTTGTTCCATCGTCAATCACGGAATACGGCACATCCATGACCTCTAAAAGTTCACAGGTCACCTTTCCCTGAAAAACATGCTGCGGTTCATCCTTCTTTCCCGGTTCTCCGCGCCACCCGATGACAAAGAGCATGGGAATCCCATATACCTCCCTGTTGGCAATGGAGGCCAGGGGATTGATGATATTTCCGAGTCCTGAATTTTGCAGATACACCAGACAGGGATGTTTTGTTGCAAGATATTCACCTGTCGCAAGGCCAACAGCCGCACCCTCATTTGGCGTCACATAATGCTTAAATTCCTTCCCGCCATCCGCCTGCACCGCATCGCAAAATTGCTTTAGCGTGGAATCCGGCACTCCTGTAATCGTAGAAATCCCCATATTTTTTATTTCTCGCAAAAAAACGCTTGCTTTCATTCCGTTCTCTCTTTCTTAATCACAATTTTAATATATATACATGAAAATTTATACTCAGATATCCGATACGGCCTCCGCGTCTATTGCCTCCAATTCTTCCACCGTATCAATTTCCACAATCTGTCCCTCCGCAACAGGAAAAACTTTCAAACGGAGCTTATTGAGATTTTTGTCAACCACCTCATCCCAATACAGATTGGCATTTTCTTCCCTGTTATAGGCCTGTTCAATCATTTCCGCAAGAAGTCTTGCATCCTCCTGCTTAAAAAAGGAAATCCCGACCATGTTATAAGTATCTGTTCCGCCTTTTCCCACTCTGGAAATAAAGCCCTCCCGTAATTCAAATATCCAGTCGTCGGAATAGCCCTTTACCAACTTTCCATAATATCCGGAGCAATCCAACTGCTTGTCAAAAACAGACGAATCGGAAATCAGCAGATCCGCCTCACAAATAAAGCAGTCTGCCGTCCCCAGCACATCCTTTGCGGCATAAACGGAGGAAATATTATTTTTTACGAGGTAATCCGGATTGTCGAGCAACCGAATTCCCGGATACTTTTCACACAGGTACGAAAACTGCTCCTTTAAGTATCCGACAACAATATAGATTTCCGATATATTTCTTCTCTTTAGTCCTTCGATAACGGTTTCGATTAGCGGCTTGCCAAACACTTTTACAAGCGGTTTGGGTACCTGTTCGGTCAGCGGGCGCATCCTCGTGCCAAGCCCCGCCGCCATAATTATTCCGATTTCCCTGCTCATAAGCATCCTCATTTAAAATTGTCTACATATCATCAATCAGCGTAATGATTTCCTTAAACGGCATCAGTTTTTGGTCAACCTCCAGCGCCCTGTGGTTCTTCAAAATCTCGATCGCGGTGCTCTGCATTGCGGGAAAGGCGCTTCTGGTCAGCTGGTTTGCATAAATTACGATATTGACGCCATGCGTGGCAAGCTCCGCCTCTGTTACGCTGTTAAAGGAGGTCGGCACAACAACGATCGGCGTGCTCTTGTCTTCTTTTCTGAAAGCATCGCAGAATGCAAAAATCTCGTCTGGCGATTTCTTTCGAGAGTGTATCATAATGGCATCCGCACCGGCATCCACATAAGCAAAGGCGCGCTTTAACGCATCCTCCTGCCCTTTCTCCAAAATCAGACTCTCAATCCGCGCAATAATCATAAATTCTTCTGTCCGCTGCGCATTTTTCCCGGCACGTATTTTATTACAGAAATTTTCGATGGTATCCTGTGTCTGCTTCACCTCTGTCCCAAACAGGGAATTTTTCTTTAATCCGGTTTTATCCTCAATGATAACCGCAGACACGCCCATACGCTCCAAGGTACGGACATTGTATACAAAATGCTCCACCAATCCGCCCGTATCCCCATCAAGGATAATCGGTTTTGTCGTAACCTCCATCACGTCGTCAATGGTACGCATTCTTGACGACATATCGACAAGCTCAATATCAGGCTTCCCCTTTGCGGTAGAATCGCACAGGCTGGAAAGCCACATTGCATCAAACTGGTCAAGCTCTCCGTTGTGCTCGACAATCGTTTTCTCTGCTATCAGTCCTGTCAGTCCGCTGTGAACCTCTATCGTCTTTACGACGGAGCACAGCTTTAGCAGTTGGCGCAGGCGCTTTCTTCTGTACTCCGGCATGGAGAGCTTTTCCTTGATGATTTCATCAATTTTTTTCACGTTTTCATTGTAGGTGTAGCCAATCTCTACCAACTCGCCGCCGTATGCCGCCAGGTTTTTCAAAACATTTTCACGAATTGCCGCCTCCGGTCCGCTGCGCCAATTATCCCCGTGAATCACGTAATCCGGCCGCTGCTGTGCAAGAACCTTGTCATACATAATCTCATCCTGAATGATAATGTTCTTTACAAGCCCCGTAGCCTGTACAATTTGCTTTCTCTCCTCTATGGAAATTGTCGGGAAGCGGTTGAACTTAATCATCGCCGCATCGCTCAAAATCCCGACGGTTACTTCGCCGTATTTATTCGCTTCACGAAGAATATTTAAATGACCTTCATGGATTACATCCGTGCAGAAGCAAGTGTATACTTTTTTCATATTTTTCACCATTTCCGCGCTGCTTTTGCACTTAACGAGTTTGTGACAAGCAGCGCGCAGACACAAATCTCGCGATTATAATTTTCATTTAATTGTTATAACGGACGGGGATCTGTATGTTGTACTCCATAAGCGCATCCTCCAGAACAACAAAAAAGTCTTCAATATCCTTTGGTGTAATGGCGCCGAGCGCGCACAGCCGGAAGGTGTTTTGCGTTGATACCTTACCCGGATATATGGTAAAGCCGCGTTCATAGCAGTAATCATGTACCTTCTCAAAGTCCCAATTCTCATCCTCCGGATATTTTACGGACACGACAAGCCCTGCCTGAAGCTCTCTTTTGATGATGTCCCGAAAGCCAAGCTTGTCAAGCCCTGCGTGAATCGCTTCAAAGACGCTCAGATGCCGTTGCCATTTTGCTTCTTCACCCTCCGCAAAATACTCGTCAAGCGCCTGTCGCGTGGCATATATTGTCTGGACGGGCGGCGTAAAATGCATCTCCCCGGTTGTCTCGAAGAAATGATATTGCAGATACAGATTGCAATAGTAGGAGCGCTTCGGATAGTCCGCCGATTTCTTAATGATTTCCGTATTCCCGACAATAAATGACAGTCCAGTCATTGCCATCAGCCCCTTCTGTGCGGATGCCATGCAGAAATCAATATTATCCTTCTCAATGTCAATCGGTTTCATCGCATAGGTGGAAGTGGTATCCACCGTAAACACCGCACCATAACGATGCACCAACGCACCAATCTCCCGAATGGGATTCAAAATGCCGGTTCCCGTCTCGTTATGCGTCGTATGGACAAGCGCAATGTCGGGATTTTCTTTTAAGGTCTGCTCAATTTTATCTAAATCCGGCAGTTCATCCACCGGAAACTTTAAATCAATAAAAGGCAGATTATAATATTCGCAAATCTCCGCTGCCCTTGTGCTGTAAGCACCGTTATTAATAATAAGCACCTTCTTCCCTTCCGGTAAAAGGGAGTTGATGCATACGTCAATATTCAGCGTGCCGGAACCACAAAACAACACCGCGGTATACTTATTCAAATCCCCGTGTACGATGCGCACCAAATCCTCACGCATCTTTTTCATCATGGAGGCAAATTCCTTCTCCCTCGGGCAGATATCCGGAACGACCTGCGCCATTTTCACGGTATCCGTTGTTGTCGCGGGTCCCGGGTTTAATAAAATGTTTCTTTTTATATTTTCCTTCATTTAATAATCATCTTCCTCTTCATGCTTCTTTTTGTAGTAGGCAAGCCGCTCCATAATATAATCGGCTCCGACCTCCCCACTGCTGCTAATACTGTAGATATATTCGTTCCTGATTTTCTCAAGAGACTCTCTCGAAAAGGCATTACTGCTTAAAAGCTCCTCAACCACCTGTGCCAGCGTTGAAAGCTTGTCCATATCAACACTTCTGCCGACTTTATTGCGAAGCTCGATATCAATCGGCGTAATGCCGAGTTCTTCGTAATCCTCATTCATAATCTTCATAGGTGTGTTGATAAAAAGCGACGGCTTCAGCGTTGCAAAGGAATACTCAAACGCGATGCTTGACCAATCCGTAATGACGACATCCGCCTCATATACGGTGCGATTTGAGGAAAAATCCGTCTGCAGCTCCATATCCTCGCGTTCGTCCATGTGGAACTTTTCCCGAAGCATCTGCAGCCGCTCCTCCTCATGGCGAACAAACTGCGGATGCGGCCTGACGATAATCTTATATCCGTGCCCCTGCAGATTTTCCAATATCTCCTCAATGCATGAATATAAAATATTATCCTTCTGCCACGACGGAGCAATCAAAATTTCCCGAACTGCCTTTTCCTTTTTCTCCATCGCGTCGTAGGATTGAATCATATTATCAATAACGCTTGAACCCCACTCTACAATTCTCTTTTCCGGTAATCCATACAGCTCTTCGCGCTTTCTGATTTCCTTCGTGCAAAGATATCCGGAAGAGAATATGGTGTCAAAATGGTCTAACGCCTCTTTTCTGAAGGTCAGGTTCGGACTGTTTACGTCATGCGGAACGTAAATATATTCGTTATCCTTTCGGACAAGGGAGCGCTTGATATGAAAGCTTTCCAAATCGGGTGTTGTCATCACGACGATATCCGCCTCCAGCTTCATCATCAGGACAATCAGCTTGTTTTCCCCGATATAAAAGGGTCGGAATCGGTCGCTTGCCATCTCAAAAACCTTATCCTCAGGGTCGCTTGTAATGTAATTTATCACAACTTTGGATTTCTCCAGCAACGTTTCAATAATATTCTGATAATATTTGTAAAAGCCGTTCTTTTCGGAATAAAATACCAACTGCATTTCATAGTCCTTGAAAAACCGCTTATAGTCTGCTTTTTCCTTTTTCCGATAGGGATTCTTGGCAAAAAGCTTCTTCTGCTGCTTTTGGAATTGCGCCGCGGCCTTGAGCTCCTGTCTGCTTCGCTCCAGGGCGTCATAGTCAATATATTTCTTCGGATTCATTATAATATTCAGCACATACAGCTGTAGAATGGAAAACAGATTGCTGAAGGTCCAATAAATTCCCACTCCCGTTTTGACGAAAAATCCAAGATACAGGGACAGTGCAATGGAAAGCAGCATTGTACCGTATTGGTTCAGCCGCCCCTGCTCCGATTGCAATACATTGATGCGATTCTGGATAAAACACATAAACCACGCGGAAAGCGCGGCAATCAGAGGAATAACATATGTAATCCCTCCTGTTTCCACCGGCACCGAGGATAAATCCAAGCTGCCCAGCATGGTATTGAGTGTTCCTGTCTGTCCCCTGAATATGTGAAGCTCAGGATGATTAATCACGTCAATAACGCCCATCAGCAAAATCAGTTGAAGCGCCAGGGGAATCAGATCCGCCAACGGTTGATAGTGCTCCCGCTTATACAACTCATACTGCTCTTCGGAAATTTTCTCGTTATTGCCGAAATACTTTGCCTTGATGAAGTTAATCTCGGGCTGCAGCTTTACCATTTTAATGGAATTTTTCTGTACCATTAAGGATACCGGCAACAGTACGATTTTGGTTAAAAAGGTAAAGAAAACAATAGACAGGAAATAATTGTGCAGACAGCCAAAGCTAAAATACATCAACCAGCCAAGCACGCTGCCAATCAGACTAATTATGTAACTCATTATACCTCCTGCTCTTTATCAGCATCCTTTTTCTTATTGTGCTTCTTCTTCATTTTGCGGAAAAACTTCATAATCTTATGTCTGTATACGGTGCAGGCCGCACCGATGGCAATACATACGCCTGCCACCGCCTGTATGATGTAGGTCACCGCAGAGGGGTCAATATACGCAAATGACGTATTCCCTAACAGGACAAAGAAACAGGTGAAGAAATACATAAATTTGAATACCTTTAGAAACTTTTTCATTTTACAATCCGGCTCCTTTCTTAAAACAATATCGTATCATTAAAACACACCTGTTAATAATGACCAATATTCTCTACACTCCAATTGTTAATATCTTTGACGTATCCGTTTATTGAATAAATTATAATCTGATCATAATAATACTTATACTTCCTTTCCCTTTTGTCGCTCTCACCAACTTCACTGAAAACTTGCCCATATTCTGTCCAATCCATACCGGCTGCTTTTACTATTGTAGGCATCAGCTCAGCCTGTGTAACTGCTGCATCATTTACTGCCATCTGACTATGCCGTTCCTGTGGTTCCTTAACCAGGATAATGGGTGAAGAAATCCGTGTGATTTTATCCGTCTGTGCGTCGTATGTTGCCTGTATGCCATGATCTGCCGTTATAATAATTGTTGCATCATCATATTTCCCCAATGCCTTTAACTGCGCCAAATATTCATATATGATTTTTAAACATCCTTTTGCTTGTGACATATATGTTACAAACCTTCCCGTGCTATCATAATGCAAATCCTCTGATAAATAATATGGCGGGTGAACCCCATCCATATGATAAAACCGAAATGCCGATTTGCATTCCTCATCCACACTCAATCCATCCTCCATCAGACTTTGATAAAATGGCAAATCATTTAAAATATTCCATTCACCGTCAACGCTTGCAATCTCATAAATATCCGTAGAAGTATAACGATATTGAGGCTTTACTGCAAAAGGCATCGTCCTGTACATAGAAGATGTCAGCATTGTTTTTACAATATTTATATAATTGCATTTATACTTCGCATCCTCTTTATAATTTACAATTATATCTCGTAAATTCCATGCATAATCAGCAAGTGTATAAACTCCAATATCATATCCCTGTTGATGCATTTGAACCAAAGCATCACCTTTCGTGTCCTTATATGATACTATATCATTTACCTCTGCATCATACCGATATTCCGTTCTTTCTAAAATATATGGTATTGCCTCACGTGTATATGCGTATTGTGAGGTGGCATTTCTAAAATAAGTAAAATCAGATAACGGTTGGACAAAATCCATATCCTTTATAATATCATCAAAATCACTGCTGTCAAACCTATCCAATACAAATACCAATATGTTATCATCATTGGCAAGTGTAAGAGCTCCTTCCGTTGTCAGTATCGGTCGCTTTGCAGTATCACCAATATCTTCCGTTGCCAGCAGATATCCCAAGGATGCCATCTGAATTAGCATAATATAGATGCATGCCACCTTGCATCCCTTTTTTATACCTGCCTTGTAATAACCGCCAACCATTATGATTGCAATAATCAAAATCCAAAGAATAAAATTGGCCACCTGAATTCCTAATGACCATGTCTGCTCCTCTCCTGTCAAATTCTGAAGCTCCCCATTTAAGAACATTCCTTGAGCATAACTCATAATGGAAACTCCCGTCAGAAAAAGCATAAAGAGCCTGTAAAGATTTCGAGGAAGTAATAATATTGCCGCAATTATCAGCAAAACAGCTATCACAACGCTCCCTGTCAATAACGTTGCAATATATCCCTCACCATATCCAATCACAAATTCATTGGAATTACTTATATACAGCTCACTGGGTAAATAAATTCCAATCGTCACAAGCCATGAGCTAACCGCCGGAAGCGCTTCCGGAAAAGCCTTTTGGTACTCCTTGGGGGAAAAATATACAAACTCTACTTTCCACACTAATATTAACAATGCAGAAAAAATAACACAAATTCCAAATGCAACACAATACACCGCATTGCCAATTCCCCCTAAAAATCCGGCAAAAACCATAAAGATTAGCATGATGGCATCAAAAATGCCAACAAGCATATTGCACCATCTCCGAAACAGCAGACAGGCGCCTATCAGAGTCATGACGTCAATTAAAATCAAGGCTACGCCATAATGAATATATGTCCGAAACCCCGTACTCCAAAAACTTTCCGGTAATGTATTTTTCGGACTCCCTAAATACCATTTGGCAACTGAGCTAAAGAAATAATTACAAAAAAAGAAAAATACTGCTATTTTTATATAATCTATCCAAGCGTTCCTCTGTGTAATTCCTTCTCGGTTTACTATTAGCCAGACTGCTGCCGGAATCAGCCCAACCACCAATAAAAAGCCTATCATGAAATACCCTTGACTCATCCCCTATAATCCTCTCTATCTGCCATTCAATTTTTTAAGAATCTTTCTAATAGTAAATAAGAAACTTTGTCCCTCCTGTTTTGAGATCACTTTGCGCTACCTGTCCATGACCCGTCGTTATAATAATAGTTGCCGAATCACACTTTCCTAACGCTTTAAGCTACTCCAAATACTCATAAGCAATCTTTAAGCTTACCCTTGACTGTTCAAGAATAGAACGGCAGATCATTATAAATATTCCAGATACCCCAGTCCTTGTTTTGTATACACTTACTTCCAAAAAAGGAAAATATGTCTGTCATTACTGCCTTTTTAGACAAATTTACTTTAGCCCAAATCACAGTAAATGTCAATAGAACGCTTCTCCAAAGACATAATGCCCCCTATGAAAGGCTCTCTACCGCCATCTCATACAGATCATTCCCCTCTGCATCAATCACCACGATAACCGGGAAGTTCTCCACCTCCAGCTTACGGATGGCCTCCGTTCCCAAATCATCATATGCAACGACCTCCGACGCCACGATCGACTTAGATAAGAGTGCACCCGCACCGCCTATTGCGGCAAAATATACTGCACCGTTGCGCACGATTGCGTCTTTTACAGCATCGCTTCGTCTTCCCTTTCCTATCATGCCCTTTAATCCGAGATCAAGGAGTTGTGGCGTGTATTTGTCCATGCGGCTTGCCGTTGTCGGGCCTGCCGAGCCTATCGGTCGTCCTTCTCTTGCGGGGGACGGTCCCATATAATATATGATGGTATTATTCATTTCAATCGGGAGCGGCTCGCCTCGCTTCAATGTCTCCTGCATACGCAGATGCGCGGCATCTCTCGCGGTATAGATAGTTCCCGTTATGTATACATAGTCTCCAGCCTTCAGCAACCTTGCATCTTCATTCGTAATAGGCGCTTTAATATGTTTATCCATTCTGATTCTTTATCCTTTCTTTCAAACTCCTATCCCTCATTGACAGGCATCACTTTATGTAAACTCTGCAAATATTATTTACAATCATTACACGTTCACGGAAAAGCCTTTACAGCTTCCTGACCACGTGACGGTTTACGTGGCAGCATATGTTGACAGCTACCGGCAGCCCCGCAATATGAGTCGGGTAGGTGAGAATATTCACGGCAAGCGCGGTCGTGGTGCCGCCAAGCCCCCCGGGGCCTATTCCCGTGTGGTTTATTTTGTCAAGCAGCTCCTCCTCCAGCTCCCGCACATAAGGGATATCGGAATGTACGTCAACGGGTCTTGTGAGCGCCTTTTTTGCCATCAGTGCGCATTTCTCAAAGGTTCCGCCAATACCGACGCCCACCACCATCGGCGGGCATGCGTTTGGTCCCGCGTCCTTTACCGCAGTCAGAATCGCGTTTTTCACGCCCTCTATACCATCGGCGGGCTTCAGCATGAACACACGGCTCATATTCTCACTTCCAAAGCCCTTTGGCGCAACCGTAATACGCACGGTATCCCCTGCAGTCATTTCATAATGGATAACCGCAGGTGTATTATCCTTTGTATTCTCGCGGATTAAAGGGTCCTTCACAACGGACTTGCGCAGATAGCCATCCACATAGCCTTGCCGGACGCCCTCATTGATGGCTTCCTCAAGGCTGCCGCCCGTAAAATGTACCTCCTGCCCGATTTCCATAAAAATAACTGCCATTCCCGTATCCTGGCAGATTGGTATCATGTCTTCACCGGCAATTTTGAGGTTGTCCTGCAATTGGTTCAATATCTGCTTCCCCAGAGCGCTCTTTTCCGTCGTCACGGCCTCCTTTAACACCATATCCATATCCGGTGTCAGATAATGATTTGCCTCGATACACATCTCTTTAATATTTTTTGTAATCTCGTTTACATCAATTGTCCTCATCCGTTGTTTTCCTTCCTTCTATATTTATTCCCACAGGCAATGGCCCGACATCACTCCGGTCACGGGATATTTCATTGTATCCTTTAACGTTCAATGTGCTGTTTCACAATAATATCCGCAAACTCCGCGGCGGCAGCCTTTGCCAAATCCTGCGGGGACAGCTCCAGCTGCATCCCCAGCTTACCGCCGCTTACGATTATTTTCTCCAAATGCTGCGCACCTTCGTCAATGCGCGTCACATACTGCTTTTTCATGCCGATTGCGGTGCATCCGCCCCGGATATACCCGGTGACTGCATTAATATCCTTTACATGCAGCATTGCCACGGACTTTTCCCCGACGGCTCTTGCCGCCTTTTTCATGTCAAGCTCCTCCGCTATCGGTATGACAAACACATAATAATTTTTGCTGCTTCCCTGCGTCACAAGGGTTTTATAAACCTTTTCATGCGGCAGTCCGAGCATATCCGCAATCTGAATACCGTCTGTAAATTCATCACATTCATAGGTATGCGCCGTGTACGGAATTTTCTTTGTCTCCAAAATCCGCATCGCATTTGTCTTAATTTCCTTTGATTTTGCCATCATGGATACCTCCATAAAACATTTAGCCATAAAATCCTTGATTTGTAAAGAGGGGAGAAAATCCTTATTCCGGTGGAAATAACCCAAGACCTATGATAGAATGGTTTGGAAAGGAGCATATTAAAAGCATGAGTATTTTAAATGTGGAAAATCTTTCCCACGGCTTCGGCGACAGAGTTATCTTTGAGGATGTGTCATTCCGTCTGTTGAAGGACGAACACATCGGGCTGATCGGCGCAAACGGCGAGGGAAAGTCTACCTTTATGAATATTATTATCGGAAAGCTTATGCCGGACGCGGGAACCATTGAGTGGGCAAAAAATATCCGCGTCGGCTATCTTGACCAGCATACAGTCCTGCAGGAAGGAATGACGATACGGGAGGCGTTATCCTCCGCCTTTGATTTCCTGTATGAGCTGGAAGCGCGTATGAACGCACTCTGCGATCAGATGGGGGAAGCCTCCGAGGAGGAGCTGACGCAGTATATGGAGGAGTTGGGAACTATCCAGGATTTACTGACGCAGCATGACTTCTATATGACAGATGTGCGGGTGGAAGAGGTTGCAAGAGCGCTTGGGCTTATGGAGTTGGGACTTGACACGGATGTCACTGAATTGAGCGGCGGACAACGGACGAAGGTTCTGCTCGGCAAGCTCCTGTTGGAGAAGCCGGATATTCTGCTTCTGGACGAGCCGACAAACTATCTGGACGCAAACCATATCGAATGGCTGACGCGGTATCTGCGGGACTATGAAAACGCATTTATTCTGATTTCCCATGACATCCCGTTTTTGAATGAAGTCGTCAATATCATTTATCATATGGATCAAACGAAGCTGGAGCGCTATGTGGGAAATTACTACAAATTCGAGGAAATCTACGCGGCAAAAAAGGCACAGCATGAAGCCGCCTACAACCGACAGCAGAAGGAAATTGCGGAGTTGAAAGACTTTGTGGCACGCAATAAAGCACGGGCATCGACCCGCAATATGGCAATGTCCAGACAGAAAAAGCTTGATAAGATGGAGGTGATTGAAAAGGTTCGGGAAAAGCCGAAACCGGAATTTCACTTCAAGGAGGCGCGGGCAAGCGGACGCTATATCTTCACGACAAAAGAGCTTGTTATCGGCTATGAAAGCGCACTCTCGAACCCTCTGAACCTGACTATGGAGCGTGGGCAAAAGATTATCCTCACGGGGGCAAACGGAATTGGCAAGACCACCCTGTTAAAAAGCATTCTGGGTTTGATTCCTCCTCTGAGCGGCAACGTGGAGCTTGGGGATTATCTGGAAATCGGGTATTTTGAACAGGAAACGGACCAGTCCGTAACCACAACCTGCATTGAGGAAATATGGTCGGTTTTCCCTTCTTATACACAGTACGAAGTGCGCTCCGCGCTGGCCAAATGCGGCCTTACGACGAAACACATCGAGAGCATGGTCAAGGTGCTCAGCGGCGGTGAGCAGGCAAAAGTACGCCTGTGCAAGCTCATCAATAAGCCGACAAACATTCTGCTTCTGGATGAGCCGACGAATCATCTGGATGTGGATGCCAAGGCAGAGCTGAAGCGTGCACTGACCACTTATCAGGGAAGCATTCTGATGGTTTGCCATGAGCCCGAATTTTACGACGGACTGGCGACCGACGTATGGGACTGCTCCCATTGGAGCACCAAATTATAGGAAACTGCGACAACGTGAATCATTTTGCAATAAGCCATACCACCGCAGCAGATATCATAATCTGGATAATCGCGAACTTAAATACCGTCTGCGCATTCGACCATTGGCGGTTCTTGCGCACATGGTCGTGCAGCGGTGTGCGCACCTTTGTCAGTATCTTAATCTTGAGGAACCGCAGCAGCGCCACCTTTACCAACCCGATACCACCATCAACCATCAGTACGCAGGCAACAAGCACATAGAGGAACGGGCTTCCGGTCTTCATTATCGCTATTGCGATAAACAACCCGATTGCACGAGAACCGGCGTCCCCCATCATCAGACAACTCGGTGTCGCGTTGTACCAGAGGTATCCGAGTATGCTTGCGATAAAAAGCAAAATAATATAGGCAAATTGCGGTGCTATTTCTCTCGCATTCATTATAAGATATATTGTGGAAAGTGAAATCGTAGCCAGCGTGCCGGAAAGTCCGTCCACACCGTCCGCGCAGTTGGTCACGTTAATAGAGGCCCATACAAGGATAACCGCCAGCACACCATACACCAAAGGATGCAGATGATATGTCTGTCCGGTCAAGGAAATCAGCACATCGCTTCCGTTGAAATTTACAACGGTAATCGCCGTCATAATTGCAATGACAAGATCCAACAGCCCTTTGCGAAGCTCCCCCCAGGATACCTTCGCGCAGTCGTCCAGAAAGCCCGTCATCATTGCCGCTACCGTCAGAATAAGGTAAATCAGCGTTTCCCTGTCCGGCTTTGCAAAAAAAAGTGTAACCGCCACAAATACCAAAATAAAGATAAAACCTGCCCCGCGCGGCTTTC
>CAMWYL010000041.1 GCA_947178465.1 uncultured Lachnospiraceae bacterium
ATGGAGGAGTATCAGGCAGGCGGTTTCGAGAAGCTGATGGAGCTGAACCCGACTTCAATAAAGCTTGCGGAGAATACGCAGGAGGACACGGCCGAAGCGGTTTCCGTAAATGAGAAAGGCGGCGTCTTTACATTAAATGAAGGAAGGGCAGTATTGGAGAACGCGATAAAAAATCAGGCAAAATTTATTCCGGTAAGGCTTGCCATGTCGGAACAGGGCGGCGAAGACAGCTTTATGAACTTCGCAAATATGGCGGAGCGGTGACCGATATATGGACAGGCATAACTGTGAAACGGTTGTTCCGGCACATTTTCATGTCTGTATCAAAAAAATGAAAAAAGGGTATTGACCATGACGCAGCGTAATGAATTATTCTGGGCTTACAACGAAAAAACAACGATAGGAGAGATGATTTATGAAGCTGTTAGTTACAGGTGGCGCAGGTTTTATCGGAAGCAATTTTATTGCTTACATGGTGCAGAAATATCCGGAATATGAGATTGTGAATGTGGACGCGCTCACGTATTGCGGGAACGCCGACAATCTCGCAGTGTTGGAGGAAACGGCACGGTATCGGTTCGTGCAGGGGCGGATTGAGGATAAGTCCTTTATCATGGACCTGTTCGAAAAGGAGCGGTTTGACATCGTGGTAAACTTCGCGGCGGAGAGTCATGTGGACCGTTCCCTGACAGAGCCGGGAAGGTTTCTGATAACAAATGTGCTTGGGACGGAAAGCCTTTTGGAAGCGTCCCGCAAATACGGTGTGAAACGGTACCATCAGATTTCCACAGATGAGGTATATGGCGACCTTCCGCTGCATGAGAGTGCCATGAAATTCAGCGAGGACAGTCCTATTTGTCCGTCGAGTCCCTATGCGGTATCCAAAGCAAGCGCTGACCTGTTGGCGCTCGCTTATCACAGGAGCTTTGACCTGCCGGTGACGATATCGCGCTGCAGCAATAATTACGGGCCGTATCAGTTTCCCGAAAAGTTTATCCCACTGATGATTGGCAGGGCGGAGAGAAACCAAAAAATTCCAATCTACGGCGACGGTCAGAACGTCAGGGATTGGCTCTATGTGGAGGATCATTGCAGTGCGATTGACATGATTTTACACCAAGGGCGCTGTGGCGAGATTTATAATATCGGCGGCTGTAATGAGTACAGCAATTTGCAGACAGCCTCTGTTATTCTTGAGAAGCTGCAAAAGCCGGAAAGTCTGCTTACATTTGTTCGTGACAGAAGCGGACACGACAGGCGGTACGCGATTAATCCGGCCAAAATCGAAAGCGAGCTTGGATGGAAGCCGTCGTATACCTTTGCGGAAGGAATAGATGCCACGCTGCAATGGTATCGGACACATCAGGCTTGGCTGGAGGAGCGGCTGAACGGGGAGTATCAGGCATATTTTGCGGCGACATATCCCGGGCTGTAGAATGAGGAGGTCAGGATGAATACCTACAAAACGTCTGAATTTGCAAATAAAGCGCATGTTACCGTGCGGGCGATTCGCTATTATGACGCGCAGGGACTCTTAAAGCCGAGCGGCTATGATGAATCAGGCTATCGACGGTATACGGATGCCGATTTTTTTCAACTACAGAAAATTATGTCCCTGAAATATCTTGGCTTTTCCCTAAAGGAGATTCGCCGGCTGATGAAGGAGGATACCGGTCAGGATTTGACGGAGCTGTTTGACCTGCAAATCAAACTGATGCGCAAGAAGATGGAGAATATGAAGCAGGTGGAGAGCGCGCTTGTCCACGCAAAGGGACTGATACAGGATAAGGGGAATCTGGAGTGGAAGGAAGTCATCCATCTGATATACCTTATGGAAATGGAGAATCAACTTTTAGAGCAGTACAAAAATGCGGAGAATGTCAGCATTCGGATACAATTACATGCAAAATGTGCCGTCAACCCGCAGGGGTGGTTTCCGTGGATTGCGGAAAAGGCCCGTCTCAGGGAAGCATCTCGTGTTCTGGAGGTCGGCTGCGGAAACGGTGAGCTGTGGGAGCAGGCGGAGGCAGAACCGGTAGCCGGCAGGGAGGTCGTGCTGTCCGATATTTCCGCGGGAATGGTGCAGGATGCAAAGAAGCGCTTAAAGCAAAGGGGTTTTCAGTTCCTTCATTTTGACTGTGCGAACATTCCGTTTGAGGATGATGCTTTTGACAGGGTAGTTGCAAACCATGTGCTGTTCTACAGCAAGAACATTCCGCGGGCACTGTGTGAGATTTCCCGAGTGCTGACGCGGGACGGATTGTTTTGTGCCAGTACCTACGGCAGCAGGCATATGCAGGAAATCAGTGCGTTAGTGAAGCAGTTTGACAGCCGTATCAATTTGTCGGAGATTGATTTATATCAGATTTTCGGGTTGGAAAACGGGGAAGCGCTGCTGCGGGAGCACTTTGAAGAGGTCGCTTTAGAGCGATATGAGGATTCGCTTATCGTTACGGATCCGGATTTGCTGTGCGACTATATTTTTTCCTGTCACGGCAATCAGGCAGAGCTGCTCTGTAACAGGAAAAAGGAGTTTCGTCAATACATCGCGGAGGCGGTGCGCCGTTCCAAGGGACTTCGCATCACGAAGGATGCCGGCGTATTTTTGTGCAGGTGTCCCGGGCGGAAATCAGGATAACCGGTTTGAATTTATGAATTTGTACAGATTGAATTTGGGGCTTGACAAATGAAAACAAAGCCCGTATAATCACTTTATATTTAAAAGCTGTGAAAAGAATAAGTAGTCTTCATGGGAACTTACAGAAAGTGGCCGGTTGATGAGAGGCACAAGGGAAATTGAGGGCGAATACATCTTGGAGCTGCACACCGAAATGCTGTATGAATGTAGTGCACTGCATCAGTATGGGAGAGTAGGCTGTGACGGATACCCAAACGTTATATTGGGAGAGTATCAGATGCGGAATATAATGGCTGCGGTACCGGTTTAGGTGGTGACAGATTACAGGCATCTCGTACTTACGGAGGCAGGGCGCGTGAGCGTCATGCGAATAAGGGTGGTAACACGTGGTTTGAACCTCGTCCTTGAGTTTTCAAGGATGAGGTTTTTTTGATGCACAGGGGTGCGCAAGGAAATCAGTTTATGGAAAGGAAGATGAAATTATGCAAATTTATGAGGAATTGGTTGCCAGAGGTCTAATCGCTCAGGTGACGGACGAGGATGAGATTAGGGAATTGATTAACAACGGAAAGGCGGTATTTTATATCGGCTTCGACCCTACGGCGGACAGTCTGCATGTCGGGCATTTTATGGCGCTTTGCCTGATGAAGCGTCTGCAGATGGCAGGGAATCGCCCGATTGCATTGCTTGGCGGCGGTACGGGCATGATTGGGGACCCGTCGGGAAAGACCGATATGAGAAAAATGCTGACCGTGGAAGACATCAATCATAATATCGAATGCTTTAAGAAGCAGATGAGCCGCTTTATCGAGTTTGGAGAGGATAAGGCGGTTATGGTAAATAATGCGGATTGGCTGCTGAATTTGAACTATATTGAGCTGCTGCGCGAGGTCGGGCCGCATTTCAGCGTCAACAGAATGCTTACGGCGGAGTGCTACAAGCAGCGTATGGAACGGGGATTAAGCTTCCTTGAGTTCAATTATATGATTATGCAGAGCTATGATTTCATGGAGCTGTTTAAACGTTATGGCTGCAACATGCAGTTTGGCGGCGACGACCAATGGAGCAATATGCTTGGCGGTACGGAGCTGATTCGCCGCAAGCTCGGCAAGGACGCGTATGCCATGACCATCAACCTTCTTTTGAATTCAGAGGGAAAGAAGATGGGCAAGACCGAATCCGGCGCAGTATGGCTTGACGCGGAGAAGACCTCGCCGTATGAATTTTTCCAATATTGGCGGAATGTGGCGGACGAGGATGTCATCAAGTGCCTTAAAATGCTGACCTTCCTGCCGATTGAGGAGATTCAGGCAATGGAGAGCTGGCAGGGCAGCGAATTAAATAAAGCAAAGGAAATTCTTGCATTTGAGCTGACACAATTGGTACATGGAACCGAGGAGGCAAACAAGGCGAAGGAGGCTTCGGCAGCGTTATTTGCAGGCGGTGGAAATAATGCCAATATGCCTAAGGCTGCGCTTGCAGAGGAGGATTTTACAGACGGAAGCAGTGATATTTTGTCCCTTCTCGTAAAGGCTGGTATGACAGCATCAAAGTCGGAGGCAAGGCGTGCGGTAGAGCAGGGCGGTGTATCCGTAAACGGAGATAAGGTAACGGATGTAAAAGCTGCATACGAAAAGACGGCGTTTTCAGAGGAGTTTATTCTCAAAAAGGGGAAAAAGAGCTTTATGAAGATTTGTTTATAAAAAATCGAGTGCCGGCGCACTCGATTGCAAAAAGCTTCGCTTTTTGTTGAAGTGATACACGTTGCCGCAATTTTCTATTAAAAAAAACAGAACCATCGGCTAAGCCAGTGGTTCTGTTTTGCTTTTATAGTATCGGATAGCCCTGTGAATGCGTTTGGTGGGCGTGGAGATTTCCTCCGTGGAGATATCATGGTTGATGGAATCGATAATCGAGGCAAGGAACTTGCTCATGTCTGCTTCCAGATAATAAGGCTTTTCCAGCAGCTCAGGCGGGCGATAGCACAGGTTGGTGGTAATGATTCTGTCAAACACCTTGTTTTCATACGCCTGATCAAAGGCCTCGAGGCCGCTTGTAAACAGACCGAAGGTCGCACAGATAAAGACACGTCGTGCGCGCATTTTCTTAAGCTGTCGCGCGGTATCGATCATGCTTTCGCCGGAGGAAATAATGTCGTCAATAATGATAATGTCCTTTCCCCTGATATTATTGCCAAGGAACTCATGCGCCACAATCGGGTTCTTGCCGTTGACGACAGTGGAGTAGTCGCGGCGTTTGTAAAACATGCCGGTATCGACGCCAAGGACGGTGGAGAAATAAATCGCCTTGTCCAACGCGCCTTCGTCAGGTGAGATAACGATAATGTGGTCCTTATCAAGAACCAAGTCCTTTTCCGCGCGCAGAAGTGCCTGCGTAAACTGGTAATGTGCCGTGAAATTATCAAAACCGCTTAAGGGCGCGGCGTTTTGGATTCTGGGGTCATGTGCGTCAAAAGTAATGAAATTGCGGACGCCCATCTCGGTAAGCTCCTCAAAGGCGTAGGCACAGTCGAGCGATTCGCGCCCGTTTCTGCGGTGCTGGCGGCCTTCGTACATATAAGGCATAATGACGTTGACACGGTGCGCCTTTCCGTTCGCCGCGGCAATTACACGCTTCAGTTCCTGATAATGGTCATCGGGGGACATGTGGTTTATGTAGCCGTTCATCTCATAGGTGAGGCTGTGGTTGCACACATCCACCAAAATAAACAAATCCTTTCCACGCACTGTCTCATTAAAAACCGCCTTTCCCTCGCCGCTGTTGAAGCGGGGCGTTGAGATGTCAAGCAGGTAGCTCTTCTCCGCGTATCCCTGAAAGGCGGGGTCGTTATTGTAGACATCCTTCACCTTGCTGCGGGAGGCCGCAAGATAGTTATTTACTTTATTTCCAAGCTCGGCAGCGCTGTTCAGAACGATAAGCTTCATCGGACCTACCGGCAGTGAATTTTCCAGTTCTTGTAATTTCGGCATTCTTTGGACTCCTTTCTTGCCACACGTTACTATTTATTTTATAACTTCGAGTAGTGACACGTCAAGAAATTTCTTGTATAGTAGAAGGAGAGGAAAATAAAACCATATAATGGGAAGAGGAGTGCCGTAATGGAGAAACAGCATCCGCACCTTGTGGAGAAGGTGCTTTCGGGGAGTATCGCGGAGGAAATGGGGGTCGGGCCCGGCGATGCCCTGCTGGAGATTAACGGAAATAAAATAGAGGATATTTTTGATTATCAATATTACACGCAGGATGAGTATATAGAGCTTCTGGTAAGGAAAAGCTCCGGTGAGGAGTGGCTTCTTGAGATTGATAAGGAGTATGACGAGGATTTGGGAATTGTTTTTGAAAACGGTCTGATGGATGATTACCGTTCCTGTCATAATAAGTGCATTTTCTGCTTTATTGACCAGATGCCGAAGGGAATGCGGGATACCTTGTATTTCAAGGATGACGATTCGCGGCTCTCCTTTTTACAGGGAAATTACGTGACGCTGACGAACATGACAGACGCGGATATAGACCGCATTATTAAGTACAATCTTTCACCGATTAACGTATCCTTTCAGACGACGAATCCGGAGCTTCGCTGCAAAATGCTCAACAACCGCTTCGCGGGGCAGGCACTGGAAAAGGCATGGCGGCTTGCACGGGCGGGTATCACCATGAACGGCCAGATTGTCCTGTGTAAGGGGGTAAATGACGGGGAGGAGCTGGAGAGGAGCATCCTTGACCTGTCTGCATGGCTGCCGAATCTTGAGAGCGTCTCCGTGGTTCCGGTAGGACTGTCAAAATACAGGGAGGGCTTGTATCCGCTGGAGCCGTTTACAAAAGAGGATGCGAAGGCGGTGCTGGCAACGATTCACAAGTGGCAGGACAGGCTTTATCCGGAATACGGCCTGCACTTTATCCATGCGAGTGACGAATGGTATATTCTTGCGGAGGAGGAGCTGCCCGAGGAGGCGCGTTATGATGGATATTTGCAGCTCGAGAACGGCGTCGGAATGTTGCGGCTGCTGTTGGATGAATTCCGGGAGGCGATGTCGGATTGCGCGGGAAGGGTGGTCGCGGCACAGGAGCTTTCGATTGCTACGGGAAAGCTGGCCTATCCCTATATAATGGATATGGCGGGGCAGATAACGGAGCAATTTCCGCAGGTAAGGATTTATGTGTATCCGATCACAAATGACTTTTTCGGTGAGATGATCACCGTATCGGGGCTGCTGACAGGACAGGATATTTTGAAGCAGCTGCAGGGACAGTGCCTCGGGGAGCGGCTCCTGCTTCCGCAAAATGTTTTAAAGAGCGGAGAAGCGGTATTTCTTGACGATATGACCGTATCCGCGTTGGAAAAAGCTTTACAAGTCCCCATAGATATTGTAAAATCAAGCGGGCAGGACTTTGTTGATGCCGTATTACATGCATAAAAGAAATGGAGTTTACAGAATGGAAAAAAGCAGTAAGAAACCGATTGTTGCGGTTGTGGGACGTCCCAATGTCGGCAAGTCCACATTATTTAATGCGCTTGCGGGCGAGCGGATATCCATTGTGAAGGATACACCGGGGATTACCAGAGACCGTATCTATGCCGATATTAATTGGCTGAATTGGAATTTTACCCTCATTGATACCGGCGGCATTGAGCCGGACAGCAAGGATATTATATTGTCTCAGATGCGTGAACAGGCGGAGATTGCCATTGCGACGGCGGATGTTATCATTTTTATGGTGGATGTAAAGCAGGGACTTGTGGACGCTGACGCCAAGGTGGCGGATATGCTTCGGCGCAGCCGGAAGCCGGTCGTGCTGGTTGTGAATAAGGTGGACAGCTTTGCCAAGCTGGAGGCGGACGTATATGAATTTTACAATCTCGGAATAGGCGACCCGGTGCCGATTTCCGCGACGAACAGGCTTGGCTTGGGAGAGATGCTCGATGTGGTTACGGGACTGTTCAATAAGGAGCAGCTCAGTGATGCGGAGGATGAGCGTCCGCGTGTCGCAATTGTAGGGAAGCCCAATGTCGGCAAATCTTCCATTATTAACAAGATTACCGGTGAGAACCGCGTGATTGTTTCGGAAATAGCCGGAACGACGCGGGATGCCATTGATACCGAGGTCGTTCACGATGGGAAGGAATATGTGTTTATCGACACGGCGGGGCTTCGCAGAAAGAATAAAATCAAAGAGGAATTGGAGCGCTTTATGATTATCCGTACGGTCAGCGCGGTGGAGCGTGCGGATGTTGTGGTGTTGGTCATCGACGCGGTTGAGGGTGTTACGGAACAGGATGCCAAGATTGCGGGGATTGCCCATGAGCGGGGAAAGGGCATTATCATTGCGGTGAACAAATGGGATGCGATTGAAAAGGACGACAAGACCATATACCGCTTTACGGAGAAGGTTCGGAATACCCTGTCCTTTATGACCTATGCGGAGATTGTGTTTATCTCGGCAGTGACAGGGCAGCGGCTCAACAAGCTGTTTGAGACGATTGACATGGTAATTGAAAATCAGTCGCTTCGGATTTCTACGGGCGTGGTCAATGAGATCGTAATGGAAGCGACGGCGTTACAGCAGCCGCCCTCAGATAAGGGAAAGCGTTTGAAGATTTTTTACACGACGCAGGTGGGGGTCAAGCCGCCTACCTTTGTTGTGTTTGTAAATGATAAGGAGTTAATGCACTTTTCATATGTGCGTTATCTTGAAAACAAGATTCGGGAGACCTTTGGTTTCAAGGGAACGCCGCTGAAATTCATTATTCGTGAGAAGGGTGAAAAGAACTGAGTCAACGCAATGGGACCGGAAAGGCAGGGGAACGGAAATGATTCGTTTGGTGTGTATTTTGATAGGTTATATATTCGGGTGCTTTCAGACATCCTATATTTACGGCAGGCTTCACGGGATTGATATCAGAAAGTATGGCAGCGGAAATGCCGGAACGACAAATTCCCTGCGCGTTTTAGGGAAAAAGGCAGGCGCAATTGTCCTGTTTTGTGATATTATGAAGACAGGGCTTGCGATCACGCTGGTGCGCTTCTTATTCAGGGAGCGGTATGCGGACATGATTTATCTGTTGGCGCTGTATACCGGTGCAGGTTGTATTTTGGGACATAATTTTCCGTTTTATCTGAAGTTTAAAGGCGGCAAGGGAATTGCGTGTACGGCAGGGCTGATTATATTTTTCCATCCGTATATGATTTTGCCGCAGGTCATTACCTTTTTCGGAACTTTCTTTGTGACGCATTATGTGTCCCTCGGTTCACTTCTGGTAGAGCTTGTGTTGATTGCGGAGATGGTTATCTTCGGACAATTGGGACTTTTCGGAATGGCGCAGCCTGTACTGAACGAGATGTACATAGTGACTGTTCTGCTTGCGGCGCTGGCTTTTTGGGGACACAAGGCCAATATTGGCAGGTTGGTGCATGGACAGGAGCGAAAAACCTATCTTACGAAAAAGTAAGAGCTTTCAGAAAGGGATGGTATCAGGATGGCAAAAATAGGAATAATCGGAGCCGGAAGCTGGGGCATTGCGCTGTCGGTGCTGCTGCATAACAATGGACATGAGGTAACAGTATGGTCTGCGTTGGAGAATGAGATTACGATGTTGCGCGCGGAGCATGAGCATAAGGATAAGCTCCCGGGAGTGAAGCTTTCAGAGGAGATTGCATTTACTGTGGATTTATCGGAGGCGATAGCCGGAAAGGATATTCTTGTCCTTGCGGTGCCGTCTTCTTTTACGCGGGAGACTGCACATCAGATGCGGCAGTATGTCGCGGACGGGCAGATTATCGTCAATGTGGCGAAGGGTATAGAGGAGTCGTCATTAATGACTTTGTCTCAGGTAATCGAGGAGGAGGTACCACAGGCGGATGTTGCAGTGCTTTCAGGACCTTCCCATGCGGAGGAGGTCGGAAGAGGCATTCCTACGACTATTGTAGTGGGCGCAAACGGCAGGGCGACGGCAGAGCATATTCAGAATGTCTTTATGAGCGATGTATTCCGGGTCTACACCAGTCCCGATGTGCTTGGAATTGAGCTGGGAGCGGCGCTTAAGAATGTTGTCGCATTGGCGGCAGGGATTGCGGACGGACTCGGATACGGGGACAATACGAAGGCGGCGTTGATTACGAGGGGCATTACGGAGATTGCAAGGCTTGGAGTAGCCATGGGTGGTAAGTTCGAGACCTTTTGCGGGCTCTCCGGAATTGGTGACCTGATTGTGACCTGTGCCAGCATGCATTCGAGAAACCGGCGCGCAGGAATTTTAATCGGGCAGGGGAAATCCATGGAGGAGGCTATGGCAGAGGTCAAAATGGTGGTTGAAGGCGTATTTTCTGCCAAGGCTGCAATGGGACTTGCGCAAAAGTATCAGGTGGAGCTGCCTATCATCGAACAGGTGAATGAAGTTTTATTTCAGGGAAAGGAACCTGCTGCAGCAGTAAAGGATTTGATGATACGCGATAAGAAAATCGAGGCAACAGACAGTGCGCAGTGGCAGGATGCTTAACGGCAGCAGGAAAGGAACAGGAAGGGCAAACGAATTGGCAGTCCGCGAAGATTTCAGGCGGGCGAATGGAGGCGGAATATGGCAAACGAAGCATTTAACAGTACACAGGATTATGTAGCAAGCGAGGAGCTGCTTTCGAGCGTAAACGTAGCGATTGCGCTTAAGAAGCCGCTGTTGATCAAGGGAGAGCCGGGTACGGGGAAGACCATGCTCGCGCAGGCGGTTGCAAATTCCCTTGGCAAGAAGCTGATTATATGGAATATTAAATCGACAACGAAAGCACAGGATGGATTGTACATGTATGACACGATTCAGCGGTTATATGACGGTCAGTTCGGTGAGGAGGGCGTAGATGATATCGCCAGGTACATCAAGCTCGGAAAGCTTGGCGAGGCATTTGAGTGCGAAGAGCAGGTAGTGCTTCTGATCGATGAGATCGACAAGGCGGATTTGGAGTTCCCGAATGACCTGCTGTGGGAGCTTGACCAGATGGAGTTTTATATCCATGAGACAAAGCGCACGGTGAAGGCAAAGCATCGTCCGATTGTAATCATTACCTCCAACGCGGAGAAGGAGCTGCCGGATGCGTTCCTTAGAAGATGTATTTTCCACTATATTGATTTCCCTGACGCGGCACTGATGGAGGAGATTATTAAGACCCATTATCCGAATGTGGAGGAAAACCTGATGAAAAGTGCAATGCAGGTATTTTATGATATTCGTACGATTCGCGATATCCGTAAGAAGCCAAGTACCTCGGAGCTGATTGATTGGATTAATGCGCTTCAGATTGGTGGGATTTCGGCGGATACGCTCAGGAAGAATCTGCCGTTTCTCGGCGTGGTTGTAAAGAAGGATGAGGATTTGGAGACCGTCAGACAGGAGCTGCATTAGGAAATTGCATAGAGTAGAGGAATAGGTGTTATTTCATTGAAGAAACGAAGGATAATTACGATTTTATTTATAATATATATCCTCATTTTGCTGCGGATGACGGTATTCCGGTCAAATATGAGCCTTCAGAGACTGCTTTCAGGAACAATTAACGCGAAGTTTATGCGGGAATATGTTCCGTTGCTGAAAAGAGGGTATTGGATGCGGAGTCTGTATCTGTTTGGCGGGAACATCGTCTGCTTTATTCCCTTTGGCATGTATCTGCAATGGAGAAAGCAATGGAAGCTGAAAACAATCGCCGTTATGGGGTTGTTTTTTTCCTTGTTCATTGAGACGATGCAGTATGTTCTGGGGACAGGTGTTTCCGAGCTGGATGATTTGATCCTGAATACGCTTGGGACGGTAATCGGTGCAGGGGGTATGTTGTTGTGGGTGAGGTGGCAGTGTAAAAGGAAAACTGCCGATTAATTCGGAGGCAGAATGGGAGAAAAGAATGGGTTTATTTAACAAAAAGAAAAAGGAAGAGCCGCCAAAGAAAATGGTGGAATATATCAGAAATGCAGGCGGCTGCATTGTAACGAAGTCGTTATTGGCGGGAGAGACAAAGCTGAAGTGGCTGTTTCGTGAGGAGTCGGTGAATCCGGTTGACAACGGATGGAGGGCTTTTGGGGCGGATGATTCACAGAGTTATATTGATAAAAGTGAAAACCTGACTGTCTGTGATTTTAATACGCTGGCAAATATAGAGCCGACGGTTTTGAATGTGTATGAAATGCCGGTTGGCACGGATTTGGAGTTTATAGAGGATGCATCCGGGAAATATTTTGTGGACATAAAAACGGGAGAAGCAATTCGGGAGAAGGTGAAGTCTCCGCTGCAGCTTGCTTTTGAGAAGAACCTGAAATTCATCAGCAGGGATACGATGGAGGCGGATACCGTTCAGAGCGTTTTCCGGGAGAGTGCGCGGATAAGATGTCATGAATTGGGGCAGTGCAGCTTTCCGACGGGAAGGGTGATTGTTGCGGACCCGCTTTGCTACTTACAGGATCCGAAATCGGTATCCATGTTGAAGCAGACGATACCGGCGGGCAGTTATCCCGTTACACTTTCCGTTTTGAATTCGGATGTGGCAGGGATTCGGATTGCAGGCGCGAAGCTGAAAATAACATCAAAGGAGGCGGCAGCATATAAGATTGCCGAGGCGCAAAGGGAGGAAGACGGAAAAATAAAGGATACGTTTGCCGGCTTCCCGGTGGAAACCGGTACGGGATGCTTTTGCGATGAGGCGGCGATGAAAGGATATTGGCGCTTTTTGGCAGGATGGTATAAAGAGAACCCCGGAAAAAATATTTATAATGATTATTTCAGTGCCTTTTATGCGGAGAGCTATAAGAAAGAACCTGAGTTACAAAGAGAGGGCGGAGATTTCCTGATATGGGATAATCCTGAAGACGGTACACAGATAGCAATGTTCTCAAGCGGACTTGGGGATGGGTATTACTGTGATTATTGGGGAGTGGACAGCGACGGGGAAATCTGTGAGCTGGTCGTTATTTTTATGAATCCGGAGCTGTTTTGACAGCTCCGGTTGTTTTTACCCTTCAATTGTAATATATCTGCTTTCTTCAACTGCGGGTTTTGCTTCTTTCTTCGGGATGGAGACCTTCAGAATGCCGTCCTCGAACTTGGCCCTGATATCCTCCTGTGTGATTTCCTCGCCGACATAGAAGCTCCTGCTGCAGGTTCCGTAATATCTCTCACGGCGGATATACTTGCCGTTCTCGTCCTTTTGGTCACTATTCTGACTTGTCTCGGCATTAATGGTCAGATATCCGTTCTTCAGCTCGGCTTTTACGTTCTCCTTCTTGCAGCCCGGAAGGTCAATATCCAGCTCGTAGCCGGCATCACTTTCCTTAACATCCGTTCTCATAATGCCTGTAGAAGTGCTGTACCGTGAAGCAGTTCTCAACGGACGGGCAAAGTCATCAAAGAAATCATCAAATAAGCTTTCTCCAAAAATACTGTTGAATGTGTTTGCGCTTGGTAATAACATAATCATATTCCTCCTTAAATAAAATGTGTAGCAGCTTTGATAAGCTGTTGTTATCTTTGTTATATATGTGTTATAACACACTTATTAGCACTCGTCAAGAGAGAGTGCTAATAATTATTATAAACTTTTTCTAAAGTTCTATTTTATGTCGGCTGAGGGCATTTTATGCGTTTTTCATAAATTCAGAAATATTTTTTAGAGATGCATTAGAGCTTTCTCTGATATGATAGGGCTGTTGCAGGGGCTTGTGCGTCACGGAATGCAGTCTCTGTGCGAAATAATGGGAAAGAGAGGATGATGAGGTTGAAGAGGAAAAGAAAACGGATACCGGTGGCAGTAATCACGGCGCTTATGGTGACAGCTTTTGCGGGATGCAGTAAAGAGCAGGATGCAGTGGTGATATTCTCCACGGAGAACAAAGCCGGTGAGGAAACGCAGCAGCAAAGCCAAGGGGAGGCAGCGGAGCCCGGAAGCATACCCGAAAGCGCTCTCCCCGCCGACGAAGACGTGGGGAACGGCAATGCATTGTACAGCCTGCCGGAAACCGGAAGTAATCAGGAGGCAATCTTTATAGGCGGAAAGGTAAGAAGCGTTGGCGAAGATGAGTTTGTAATCAGCCGCACCCTGATGGATGATGACGGTTTCATCGTGATGCCGGAGGCAGGCAGTTCGGAGGAGGTGCTGGTGACGGTTCAATGCGCAGAGTCGACAAGCTTCGAACATTGGACAATTCAAAACGGCGGAGGGGATGTTGTGAGAAAGGAAGCCGCATTCTCAGATATTCAGGAAGGCGCCGGACTGGAGGCGTGGGGATATTTTGACGGAGAGGAATTTATAGCGGAGAAAATAATCATCGAGGTATATCAATAATAATATCTCGTTTTTTCTTGACTTAAGTGTCTAACGGTAGTAGACTAAATATGTCTAATAACGTTAGACACTTTTGCGCATGGGAAAGGCGGGATTTATAATGGATGAGAACAGATTGGGTGTGATGGAGGGACGTTTTGCGGATATAATATGGGAACGGGCGCCTGTCAGCACCGGTGAGCTGG
>CAMWYL010000042.1 GCA_947178465.1 uncultured Lachnospiraceae bacterium
GTGCCTTCCCGCTGTTGTGTTCTTTTTGGCATTCAGCTATGCGCCAATGCCCGGTATCTGGGTAGCGTTTGTAAGGTACAATTATCGAGATGGAATTTTCGGGAGTAAGTTTATCGGTCTGGATAACTTTAAGTTTCTTGCTACATCAGGGAAACTGTTGAGTCTGACCAAAAATACGATTTTGTATAATCTCGCGTTTATCATATTGGGGAATTTCCTTGCGGTATTTGTGGCAATCCTGCTTAATGAGATGCGCAGTAAATGGTTTAAGAAGGTGTCCCAGACAATTATGTTCCTGCCTTACTTCATTTCGCAGGTTTTGGTAGGTATTTTGGTGTTCAATCTGCTCAACTACGATACCGGCTTTGTAAACGGAATTCTGAGCAGCCTTGGGATGGAGCGATGGCAGCCGTATTCCGATGCGAGCGTTTGGCCGCCGATTATGATTATTGTGTATTTGTGGCAGCAGACGGGCTACAATTCGGTGGTTTATTTTGCCGCGATTATGGGAATTGACGGAGAAATGATGGAGGCCGCGAAGGTGGATGGCGCGAACGGATTCCAGAGAATCCGCTACATTATTCTTCCAAGCCTCAAGCCGACCATTGTAATCCTGCTGTTGTTTGCACTTGGCGGCATTGTAAAGGGGAACTTTGGACTGTTTTACAATATTGTAGGTACGAACCCGATGCTCTACAGTACGACAGATATCATTGAGACTTATGTATACCGTGCGACGGTGGCGGAATTTAACTTCTCTACCGCTTCCGCAGTGGGACTGTACCAGTCGGTAATTGGATTTATCATTGTTATGACGGTAAATTTTGTTGTAAAGAAGATAGAACCGGATTATTCCCTGTTCTAGGATGGGAGGATTAGAATGGCAAAAAAAGAAGATAAAGACCTTTTGGAATCAAGTGCCAAGGTCAGACTTGGAACCTCAGATAAAATTATCAGGGGCTTTGGTTATGTATTCCTCACGCTGTATTCCATCTGCTGTATTATACCATTTATCATTATTGTCAGCACCTCCTTTACCAGTGAGTCCGTTATCCGTGCGGAGGGCGTGCAGTTCTTTCCTAAGGATATTACGCTGACTGCTTATAACATGGTAACGAAGAGCGGAGGAATTTGGTGGTCATACCTGTTGACGATTACGCTGACTATAGTCGGAACGGTGATAGGACTTTCCATTATTTCCATGACCGGTTATGCGTTACAGCGAAAAGATTTTCCGTTTAGGAATGCAATCTCGTTCTTCATTTACTTTACGAGCCTTTTTCAGGCGGGACTTGCGCCGTATTATCTGCTTATGACGCAGACGTATCATTTGAAGGACAGCTATCTGGCAGTGCTTTTGCCGCTTTTGATGTCGCCGTGGCTGATTATCCTGATGAAGAACTTTGTAAAGGCGATACCGCACGAGATTACGGAATCGGGAAAGATTGACGGCGCGGGAGATATGCGGATTTTCGTATCCCTGATTCTTCCCATGCTGAAGCCTGCGCTTGCGACAATCGGGCTGTTTCTGGCATTGGGCTATTGGAACGAATGGTATCAGTCGTCCCTGTTCCTAAGCTCCAACACGCCGGTAAAGCCGCTGCAGTTTACATTGTATGAGATTGTCAATAAGACGGATATGCTCAAGAACTCTGTTGCGGGACAGTTTATCAACCTTGCGGACATTCCGCAGGAAGGCGTTAAGATGGCGAATGCCGTACTTGCGACAGGTCCCATCATCCTTCTGTACCCGTTCGTGCAGAAGTATTTTATCAGCGGTATTACGGTAGGAGCAGTTAAGGGCTAGATTCAGGCTGTGGCTCCGCAGAGGCGGAGATTTTTATACAAAGCAACAGCAAATAAATAAACAGGAGGATATAAAATGAAAAAGAAAGTATTGGCATTATTCTTGTCAACGGCAATGATTGCAGGGCTTGTCGGATGCGGTGGAAATTCCAATTCGTCAAATGCGAATAACAATGCATCTTCGGGAACAAATAACAATGCATCTTCGGGAACAAGTAACAATGCATCTTCAGGGGCGGATGCCTCTTCTGCAATTGATACGTCGGAGCATGTTGTCATTACGTACATGACAACCGGTGAGACACCGACCGGAACAAAAGAAAAGTATGATGAAATGATGGCAGAGCTGAACAAGATTCTGACAGAGAAATGTAATGCAGAGTTACAGACTTACTTCATCAGCTGGACAGATTATCTTTCCAATTATAATCTGACCCTGGCACAGATGGATGGTACGGTAGACCTTGTCGGAACGGCTTCTGACTGGTTGGATGCATGGCCGAACTCCAAGAACGGTGCGTTCTTAGAGCTGTCAGAGGATATGCTCAAGACATATGCACCGCAGACATGGGCAAGTGTTCCTGCTGAGAATTGGGAGCTTTGCAAGTATAACGGTGAGATTTACCTGATTCCGGAGGATAATTATGCACAGTGGACGAATCATGGTTTTACCTATCGTCTGGACTGGGCAAAGGCAGCAGGTCTTTCCAATGGCGTACAGAGCTGGGAAGATTTGACAACCTACTTCAGATATGTAAAGGAAACTTATCCGGATATTATCCCTTGGGATTCCGATGGTACACAGTATGCACAGATGGCAGGCGGCTGGATTGCTTCTCACTCTGACTATGTGCCAATCGACGGAATTAACTCTGCTGCAATGTGGGGTGGTACAAGAGGAGACCTCTACACGGTATACTCTCCGTTCGTAACGGATACCGACTCTTTGGTTGAGTTTGCAAAGATGATGAAAGAATGGGATGAAATCGGCGTATGGCAGACTGATGTTTTGAACAACACATCTTCAACAAACCGTGATGACTACCGCGTTGGAAAGGTTGCGGCAGAGCAGCACCATACACAGACATGGACGGATTTGGTAAGCCACACACCGGCAAATACGATTTATAATGATGACCCGAATGCGGAGTCAGGATTCTTCTACTTCGGACAGGAGACCGGCAATGTGACCGCGCTTTCCATTACGCATGGCGCAATGGCAATTTCCGCAGGCAGCAAGAATCCGGAAAGAGCATTGATGGTATATGACTTGCTGAGAAATGATCCGGAATGCTACAAACTGTTCTGCTATGGTATTGAGGGCGTGTCCTATGAGATTACGGAGGATGGCCTGAGAACAACACCTGCAAGCTACAACCAGGATACTGATAATATTAACGGCACCACAAATTACTGGTGGGGACGTAATGATGATCTTGAGATTAAGGATGCAAGCCGTGACTGGGATAAGATTGACAAATTGTACGCAGAGTATGACAAGATTAAGATTGAATACCCGTACGGCCAGTTTGTAGCGGATGTTGACAATATCCGTTCTCAGATCTCAAACATTAACGAGATTAACACAAACTATATGAAGCAGATTGCATTTGGTAAATATTCCGGAAGTGCGGAAGATATCGTGGCAGAATACCAGGCGGCATTGAAGGCGGCAGGTATTGATGAGGTTACGGCAGAGCTGCAAAGACAGTTTGATGCACTGTACAAATAATAAAATCTGCGGTATAACTGAATAATAAGGAAACGGGAAATAGAAGTGATGGTTTCCTGCTTCAAAAGAGGTGGGGATGAACGTGTCCCTGCCTCTTTTTGATGTACAGGGGTACGTGCAAATATAATATAAAAGAGGGATAAGGTTGAATAAATTGCCTGATGGCAATTTATCCAACCAAGAATTTGTGACGCCTCGGAATGGAGATAACTATGGGTGGAAAATTTGAAATCAAGGATAATTTTTATCTGAACGGAGCGCCTTTTCAGGTGATTTCGGGCAGTATCCACTACTTCCGCGTTGTTCCGGAATATTGGCAGGACAGGCTCGAGAAGCTCAAGGCGATGGGATGCAATACGGTGGAGACGTACATCCCATGGAATGCCCATGAATCGGAGAAGGGAAGATTTTGTTTTGACGGAATGCTGGATTTGGTGCGTTTTGTGAAGTTTGCACAGGAACTGGAGCTGTATGTGATACTCCGTCCCTCGCCATATATTTGCGCGGAATGGGAATTTGGCGGGCTGCCCGCATGGCTGCTGCGTGAGGACAATATGCGCCTGCGCGCGTACCATGAGCCGTTTATGCGGCATGTGCGCGAATATTATGATGTGCTGTTTCCCATGATTACACCACTGCAGATTACGGAGGGCGGTCCCGTGATTATGATGCAGGTGGAGAACGAGTACGGCTATTATGGTGATGATACCCGTTATATGGAGGCGATACGGGATATGATGCTGGAGCGGGGCGTTAAGGTACCGTTAATCACTTCGGACGGGCCGTTTCCGGAGTCGTTAAGCTGCGGTGCGCTGGAGGGTGCATATCCGACAGGCAATTTCGGCTCAAGGACAAAGGAGCGCTTTGCAGTGCTTGCACCGTATACAAACGGAGGTCCCCTGATGTGCGCCGAATTCTGGGTCGGCTGGTTTGACCATTGGGGAAACGGCGGACATATGAAGGGCAATCCGGACAGTCCGCAGGATTTAGACGATATGCTGGACGCGGGGCATGTGAACATCTATATGTTTGAGGGCGGAACAAACTTTGGCTTTATGAACGGGTCGAATTACTATGACGAGCTGACGCCCGACGTCACCTCTTATGATTATGATGCACTTTTGACGGAGGCCGGCGATTTTACGCGTAAATACAAAGATTTTCAGGCTGTAATCAGAAAGTATGCCCCGATTCCCGAGGTAACGCTGACGACACCGATAAAAAAAAAGGATTACGGGACGCTTTCGGTAAAGGAAAAAGTAGGGCTTATGGAATCCCTTGAGACGCTTACAACGCCAATTGAGGACACCTTTCCAATCTGTATGGAAAAATGCGGGCAGAACTACGGCTACATTCTGTACCATTCTACGCTGAAGCGGGAGAAAAATGTTGAGAAAATCCGTCTGTGGGGTGCCAATGACAGGGCGAATATCTTTGTGGACAAAAAGCCCTTGGTGACGCTGTATGACAGGGAACTCACCGGCGAATATGATGTGGTTGCGGGAAGGGTGAAGAAAGCGGAGGATGCCAACGCGCCGTCCGGCACGGAAAGCGCAGCGTGCCATGAACCGGTAACTTTTGCACCGAATGCACCGATTGATATACTGGTGGAGAATATGGGGCGCGTGAATTTTGGCCCGATGATGGAACACCAGAGGAAGGGAATCGAAGGCTGTGTGCAGATTAACGGACATATGCATTATGGCTGGACCATGTATCCGCTGCCGCTTGACAATATTACGAAGCTTGACTTTACAAAGGGCTATACAGAGGGACTGCCGGCCTTTTACCGCTTTGTGTTGGAGGCGGATGAGACAGGCGATACCTTTTTGGAGCTTGACGGATGGGGGAAGGGCTGTGTGTTCTTAAACGGATTTAACCTTGGACGTTTTTGGGAAATCGGCCCGCAGAAGCGGCTGTATATCCCGGCGCCGCTGCTGAAACAGGGTGCAAATGAGATTGTTGTGTTTGAGACGGAGGGCATGGCGACAGGGACGATTGCGCTAAAGGCCGATCCGGATATCGGATAGCGAAAAGCAGCCGCCTGTGACAAGGTGGCTGCTTTTGAATTGCACTGCCATAATCCCGGTATTAAAGTGAGTTTGCATCCGTACACGGAATTCTGAGTTCGGCGGGCTGCAAGGTCTCTCCGTACACGCGAACGGTCATTTCTGCATCCGGAGTATCCGAGAGTACATAGAGCATCAATTGTCCATGGTATGCCCTGCGATAGTTCGCGCGGTATTCTGTTATGTCAGATAAATCTCCGTTCTCCATTCCCAAAAGCGTTCCGTTTTCAATCGTTACCTGAAGCATGGCAGCGTCGTTGTACACGCGTCTGCCGTTTCCGTCAAGCACGGTTACTTCGATTTGGTGCAGCTTCTCAGAGCTGTTGTCTATGCCGGTACAATTACACTTATATTCCTTCAACTGCAGCTGACAGGAACTGCCGGTCGTATAAAGCGTATGGGATACAAGGTTATCGGTTTCGATATTGGTTTTGCCTGTATTCTTGACGGTTCCCTGTGCACGGAGCGCACCGGCCTCGAAAGCGGTCGTCAGAAGAATACAGTCGCTGTCGGGATTCTTCCTGTAAATACCGAGGCTTCGTTCGTTTAAGAAAAGCTCCACCTCATCAAGGTTGGTGTAGCACTTGATGACAACCTGCTCGCCAGGGCAATAATTCCAACATTCACTTGCGGGCGCAAATTCGCAGGAAGCTGCGTCGTCAAAGGTCTCTCCCCAAGCAGTAGTGCGGCTTAATGCTTCACGGATGGTCAACAGGTGTACCATTGGCTTCTCGCTCCAAAAGCTTTGCCGACGATAATAACCGGGCTTCTCAAACCCGGCGAGTGTCAGGAGTCCGGCGCCGGAGCCGTGAATTGGCCAGCCGTGCGCTTCGCCGAGGTAATCAATGCCCGTCCACAGGAACTGACCGGAAATATAGTCGTTGTCGGTTACTGCCTGCCATGCGCGCAGTGTATGCCCGTTTTCGCTGCCAAGAAAAGGCTTGTCGGGAAATTGTGCATGATGCTCCGCATACAGGTGCTCCTTATAATTAAATCCGACTACATCCAGCGGGTCAATGAAGCCAATCCGGGCGGAAAGCTCCGGAAAGGCAGCGGCCAAAGTAACGGGGCGTGTGCAGTCGGTTTCCCTGACAATACCGGAGAGCCGGCCGGAGAGTTCCGCAAGACGCTCCGCGTTTGGGCGTCCGGGGTTGTACATCCGCTCATTTTCAGGCTTATTTGCGTCATTGTTGCCGGTCATTGTGGCAAAAGAAGGATGGCAGTAAGGGTCATTCGGATAATCAATCTCGTTGCCGATACTCCAGAGGATAATACTCGGATGATTGCGGTCACGGCGCAGCATATCGGTCAAATCCCGTGCGTGCCACACAGGGAAATTCGTATAATAACCCTGGTTTCGGGGCGGATAGACGTTATGCCCCTGCCACCACTTGTTTTTCGGTGCTTCCCATTCATCGAAGGCCTCGTCCATCACAAAAAAGCCTAAACGGTCGCACAGCGTATACAGCTCCGGCATATGCGGGTTATGGCTCATGCGAATTGCGTTGCAGCCCATCTCCTTAAGCTTTATCAGGCGGCGGTACCATACGGCAGGGAGCACGGCGGCGCCCAGACAGCCGGCGTCGTGGTGGACACAGACTCCCTTGAGCAGATACGGCTTTTCATTCAGGAAAAATCCTTTGTTTGCATCAAAAGTAAAGCTCCGGAAGCCAACCTCCATTTGGTGAACCAGATAGGGCTGCCCTTGGGAGATGGTGGTTTTGAGTGTATACAGAGTGGGAGCCTCGGGACACCACAGCAGCGGGTTTTGCAGAACGCCGTTGGTCGTTACTGATATTGTCTGCCCGGCGGGGATTGTGGCCTGCGCGGACACCGAATCCGCAATACTGCCGTCCGGATGGTACAGCGCGTTGGTAAGCGTAATTGTTTGTTCACTGTCCGTATGGTTTACAAGCTCGTTTTCGACCGTATAAGAAGCCTTTGCGTCGCTGACAGCCGGCGTATGGAAAAATATTCCGTCCGGAACAGGGTGGACAGGCTCCGAGATTACGAGTGAGACCTTGCGTGTGATTCCGCAGCCGGTAAACCATCTCGAATCGGAAAGCTCACGCCGGTCCACATAGACGCTGATAATATTGTCGGCATCAAAGCGGAAAAAATCCGTAATATCATAAGAAAAAGAGATATATCCGTTGGGGCGTTCGCCAAGATAAGTGGAGTTGCACCACACGCGGCTGTTTTTGTAAACGCCGTCAAAATGAATGGCAATACGCTTGCCGCGCCACGTTTCATTCGGTGCAACCAAAATCCGATACCAGCCGATGCCGCCTGCGAGGTAGCCTGTCCCACTGGAGTATTCCTTGGAAAATGGCAGGGTGACAGACCAGTCGTGCGGAAGGCGGACGGTTTCCCATGTGTCGTCCTGATACCAGGCCTGCCACGCATCCGGCGCGTCGCCCGGATGAAAACGTCCTTTCGTGAGGGGAAAGATAAGGGTATCCGTTTTGTTGTCCATATAAATCCTCCGTTTCAAAATAAAATGCTTTGTTTAGTACGGGAGTCCCTGTTCAAGCTTGTCTGCGGTAAACAGAATTTCAGAGCTTCCGTGCAAATCACTGTATGCACTGCAATAGGTCTCAAAGCCGAGGGTGTTTCTTTTACTGCTTTCGTCCACCCTTAAATTCTCGATATTTTTTATATGCGCGGAGATTTTTTCTTTTGGGTATTTTTCACTGCTGTGCCCGCACAAATAATAAGAAAAATCCAACTCCATTGTCTTTTGCAGCGTATGATACAGGGCGTTCATTGACAGGGAACCATCGTTAAACAACCATAATTGTTCATTCAGAGCGTCCCCCGCGATTAAAATCCCCTGTTCCTTTACAAGGAAGCCGATGGAGCCTCTCGTATGTCCTGCCAGGGGGATAATGTCCATATGAAGATTTCCAAGAGAAATCTGACTTCCCACCGGGAGCTCTTTTTGCTCATAAGCGACTTGATCTTCTTGAAAGCGCCGTATGATTTCCCATTCCTCGCTTGCCGCCCAAACCGTATCAAACCAATGATTGCCGCCAACGTGGTCCGGATGTCCGTGGCTGTTGATTACCATATATGGCGTGGTAAGCTGTGCCTCCACGAAAGCCTTTAAGTTGCGGCGGCCGAAGCCGGTATCAATCAACACCGCCAGCTCGCTTCCCCGCACAAGGGTACAGTAAACGCCGTCATCCTCTTTGATCTGCCAAATACTGTCACAAATTTCAGTGTATTCATAGGAACCGTTATTCTGCATGATAATCTCCTTTGACGCTGATACTTTTTATCCAAATCCGTGTGCATCCGCAGGAGGATTTAAGGAAGAAATGATTTAATCAGTGCTTCCTTAATATATATCATATTTCAGGCTGAAAATCAACAAAGACGGGGGATTGCGCTGCATGGCTGCGGTTGAATCTGCATCAGGACATTGCCGAAGTCATTTCTGTTTGAGCCGTCGAAGGCGGCATGGAGATGAACATAACATTGTGCCGGCATGGGACTTATGCTACAATTACAGCATACAGAGATTAAATATCAGGAGCGAAATAATTTACAGGGAGCCTTAAATGAGAAAAGTATATTTGGATATGACGGAAGCAAATTGCACAAGTGCCTTTGTAAGGGATGTGGAAGTCATTCCTGCGGGAACGACGATTTATTCCATGCAGACCAAGGATAAGGATGACACATATCAAAGATTTGCCGTGGAATATGATATTCATTTTATATTTGATGATAACGTCCCAAAGCTTGATTTCTATACCATTCCGTATATTGATATCATGGCAGTGGACAGTTGTGGCGGGTACATCGGAACGATTGGGGAAATGAGCAGCTTAGACAGCAGCGCGCCGATATGTTATATTGACAGAGACGGAAAATGCTTTTTGGCAGCAGAGAGCTTTAAAGATTTATTGAAAAATCCGAAGCTGTGGAAAACGCAGTTAAAACCATATGATGGGATAATGCTTTTTCATTCAAAGGCGGAGGCACAGGAAAAGTTTGCGTTTTTTGATATAGACAGATTAGTCAGGGAGGAGCTGTCCATGAATGAAGCCATAAAGGAATACCTCGGTCAATATCCTGCAGAAATCCGGGAACTGTACGGGAATTTAAGGACCCTTATTTACGACAGCACGCCGCAGGCGCTTGAAGAAAAGCTTTGGGCAAAGCTGCCAAGTTATTGTGCGGGCGCGTCGGCGGTACGGTTGATTCCGTTTAAGGACCATATCAATATTGAGGCGCGCGCAATCGCTTCGCATAAAGACCTGTTCGCGGGCTATAACATTACACCAAAGGGAATGCTGCAAATATACCTGAACCAAGATATTCCCGCCGATAGCCTGAAACGGATATTCGCGGAAACTTTATTTGCGGAATAAGGATTGACAAAAAACAAAGTCTGTTCTAAAATGAAACACACACAACAGAAACGTGGCGTTGAAGAGGACTAGTACGAAGTGGAAGCGTTCAGAGAGAAAATCGCAGGGTGTGAGATTTTTACGTGGAAGCCTTGGAACCTGCCTTGGAGCTCTGTATGAAAATACAGCGTAGCACCGGCGATAACGGTAAGAGGAGTAAAATCAGGGTGGTAACGCCGCAGTCAGGCCCCTATATTGGGGACTTGCCTGCGGTTTTTCGCGTTATAAGGCGCGATAACGGTAGTAAAATTTAAATTTTAAGATTTAGAATAAGAAAGGGAGGAAGAAAAATGGCAGAGGACAAAAAACTTGTAGAGGCGATTACTTCGATGGAGGAGGATTTTGCGCAATGGTACACGGATATCGTAAAGAAGGCGGAGCTTTGCAGCTATTCCAGCGTAAAGGGCTGTATGATCATCAAGCCTGCGGGATATGCCATCTGGGAACAGATTCAGACGCAGCTTGACGCGGAATTTAAGAAGACAGGCGTAGAGAATGTATATATGCCAATGTTCATACCGGAGAGCCTGCTCCAGAAGGAAAAGGACCATGTGGAGGGCTTTGCGCCGGAGGTGGCATGGGTAACGCAGGGCGGACTTGAGCCCCTGCAGGAGAAAATGTGTGTGCGCCCGACTTCGGAAACGCTGTTCTGTGACTTTTATGCAAACGAGATACAGTCCTACAGGGATTTACCCAAGGTATATAACCAATGGTGCTCTGTCGTAAGATGGGAGAAGACGACGCGTCCGTTCTTAAGAAGCCGCGAGTTTTTATGGCAGGAGGGACATACGGCACATGCCACGGCAGAGGAGGCAGAGGCAAGAACCATACAGATGCTGAATGTATACGCTGATTTCCTGAGAGACGTTCTTGCGATTCCGGTTGTAAAGGGACAGAAGACCGACAGGGAGAAATTTGCCGGCGCAGAGGCTACTTATACCATTGAGGCGTTAATGCACGACGGAAAGGCGTTGCAATCGGCGACAAGCCACAATTTTGGAGACGGCTTTGCCAAAGCCTTCGGCATTCAGTATACAGATAAAGACAATACATTAAAATATGTGCACCAGACCTCATGGGGACTGACAACGCGTCTGATTGGCGCGGTCATTATGGTACATGGAGATGATTCCGGCCTCAAACTGCCGCCGAGAGTTGCGCCGGTGCAGATTATGGTGGTTCCCATTCAGCAGAAGAAGGAGGGAGTGCTCGATAAGGCGTATGCACTCCGCGACCGCCTTGTGGAAAAAGGCTTTCGGGTGAAGGTGGATGACACCGACAAGAGCCCGGGCTGGAAGTTCAGCGAATGTGAAATGCGAGGTGTTCCTTTCCGAATCGAAATCGGCCCGAAGGATATCGAGAACAATAAATGTGTGTTTGTGCGCCGTGACACGCGCGAAAAGCTTGAGGTAAGCCTTGATGCCGTGGAAGAACAGGCGAAGGTGCTTTTGGAAACCATTCAAAACGATATGTATGAGGCGGCAAAGGCACATCTGGAATCGCATACCTACACGGCGGCCTCATGGGAGGAATTCTGTGATACCATCAACAATAAGCCCGGCTTTGTAAAGGCGATGTGGTGCGGGGACGAGGCGTGCGAGGAGAAGATCAAGGATGAGCTTGCCGCGACAAGCCGCTGTATGCCCTTTGAGCAGGAGCAGATCAGCGACAAGTGCGTCTGCTGCGGCAAAGCCGCGAAAAAGATGGTGTATTGGGGCAGAGCTTATTAAGCATATTGCGTAAAGGTATATGGAATGTGGAAAAAATTCTTGAGTCTGTATAAGCGTTTCGGGACAAATTTCATATCGGATATTATATTATGTGTCTTTACCGTGCTGGTGATGGGACTTACAATTTGGATTGCTGTAAAAGGGCCGGTGCAGCCTCATTTCAAAGCGCTCGCAAACAATGATGTATGGTTTGGGGATGGCTGGTATTATGCGGATGCGGCCGGGGAATCCGGGGATACGTCGGTGCCGTCCTATTGGGGCTGCTATATGCGTGCGGACGCGCAGGACAATCAAGTCACCATTACCAAGGTGCTGGATGCCGCGCCGTCGCCTGAGGACTATCTGTGCTTCCGTGTCAAGGCGAGAAGTGTAACCCTGTATGTGAATGATGAGGTTTATTATAAAGAGACGTTTCACAATGAATATCTGGATTATACGTTGAATATGTACGGGCTGCATCAGCTCCCGGCAGGCGGATTGCAGAAGGGAGACCGTCTGACGCTGACGCTTACAACGCGCAGTGCAGACTACTTCATCGTGCAGTTTCCGGCCATAGGGGACAGGTATGCGCTCACCCGATATATTCTGGCAAAGTCGTGGCTGAATATTTTGACCTGCATCCTTCTTCTGGGACTGATCGTATTCCTGATATTGGCAAAGCGGACGCCTGTGTTTTCGAGCTTTGCGTCGGTCAAAAACAATATCCGGTGGCTGGTGATATTCCTGCTGTCAGCCGTAATTTATGTGGCGTCGGACAGTGGGTGTATGGAGATATTAATTCCCAAAATGTCCGTTATCAACTGGCTGACGGATACCTCGATACTGCTGATGCCGATTCCGATGATTCTGTATACGCAGCATGCGTTTTTTCCGGGGCATCGGAGATATGAGGTGTTTGCGGGAGTTGATTTTCTGGTGTCATTGGCGAGCATTCTTGCCTTTGCCGTTTGTGCGTATGACATCGCAAATTCTTACATATACGTGCATATTATCACCGCGGCAGCAATCGTCGGCTGTGTGGTCAGCTTTGTTCAGGAGAAAATGATGCCCGGGATTGAGGTTATCATCGGGTATGCGGCAATCAGCATCGCAACGCTCGTGAGTGTGGTTGTTTATTGGAAGGGAATATTGTATCCGCCCTCGGCGATACTCGGCATTGGTCTTGTTGCCTTTGGGGGCTGTATGTTTGCGTGGGTTCTCCGCAGCAATTATGAGCTGCGGCAGATGCGCGAGGAGGCGGAGCTTGTGCTGATGCAGCGGGATAAGCTGACCGCGCAGGAAGCCAATGAGCAGAAGAGCAGATTTTTATCCCATATGTCACATGAGATTCGCACGCCGTTAAATGCAATGCTGGGTATGAATGAGCTGATCATGCGGGACAGCAGGGATGAGGAAATCAAGAAGTATGCGATAAATATTCAGAATGCGGGCAGAACGCTGCTTGCGCTGATCAACGATGTGCTTGACTTTTCCAAGATCGAGACCGGGAAAATGGACATCATAGAATCGGATTACTCTCTCTCCTCGGCCTTAAATGATGTTGTGTTAATGATACAGAACAGGGCGCTGGACAAGGGATTGGAGCTTCGGCTCGACATTGACCCGGGTATGCCGGATGTGCTCCGCGGAGACGAAATCCGCATGAAGCAGATAATTATAAACCTTATGACCAATGCGGTCAAATATACGGAAAAAGGATGGCTTGAGCTTGCGGTGAACGTTACGCCGGTTTCGGAGCAGCCGGATGACGTATGTTTAAACATAACAGTCTCAGACAGCGGCGTCGGCATTCGTGAGCAGGATCTGTCAAAGATTTTCAGCGAGTTTGAGCGCCTTGACAGGCTGAAGAACAGAAGCGTTGAGGGAACAGGGCTGGGACTCAGCATCACCTCGAGACTGGTAGCCCTGATGGGCGGAACGATTTCCGTGGACAGCAGGTACGGGGAAGGAACATCCTTAAAGGT
>CAMWYL010000043.1 GCA_947178465.1 uncultured Lachnospiraceae bacterium
CGGTATCAATGCTTGCCTTTCCCTCGCCGTCAAGCGCCAGCTTTAATTCGATATCGGTTTCCTTCGTACTTCTCTTCAATGTAGCATTTCTTTTCATGTCTGCGCCCCTCTCTGCCGTTACTCCTCAAAGCGTACACGAATCGAGTTCGCATGCGCGGTGAGTCCTTCCTTTTGTGCGAAAAGCTCAATATCCTTATGTACCTTTTCGAGCGCTTCTCTCGAATAGGAAATGATACTTGATTTCTTCACATAATCGTCCACATTCAGGGGCGAAAAGAACTTCGCGGTGCCGTTTGTGGGAAGCACATGATTAGGGCCCGCGTAATAGTCGCCGAGAGGCTCTGAGGAGTATTCTCCAAGGAAGATTGCTCCCGCATTTCGGATTCGGGTCATGGTGTCAAAGGGATTTTTCGTCAGGATTTCGAGGTGCTCTGAAGCAATCTCATTGGCAGCCTCTATCGCTGTCTCCATGTCGGGGGCAACCAAGATGTATCCGTAATTGTCCAACGATTTCCGGATAATCTCTCTGCGCTCAAGAACCCGAACAAAATTATCGACCTCTGCGGACACCTTGTCCGCAAGCTCCCTGCTTGTAGTGATTAAAATTGCCGACGCAAGCTCGTCATGCTCCGCCTGTGAAAGCAAATCCGCCGCAACATATCTTGGCGTTGCGCTTTCGTCCGCAAGCACCAGGATTTCCGATGGGCCGGCAATGGAATCGATGCTGACATGTCCGTAGACTGCCCGCTTTGCCAGAGCGACAAAAATATTTCCGGGGCCGACAATCTTATCGACCTTGGGAATCAGTTCCGTTCCGTATGCCAACGCTGCAATTGCCTGTGCCCCACCGGTTTTGAAGATTGCGTCAACACCCGCAATATCCGCAGCAACCAGTGTTGCGGGATTTACCCTTCCGTCCGGTCCTGCCGGCGTTGTCATTATGATATTCGGCACGCCCGCGACCTTCGCAGGTACAACATTCATAAGGGTTGTCGAGGGATAGGCCGCCTTCCCACCGGGGACATAGACACCGACCTTCTGCATTGGGGTGATTTTCTGCCCGAGAATGGTTCCGTCCTCCTTCGCGTCAAACCAACTGTTGCGTTTCTGTTTCTCGTGGTAGGCACGGATATTGGCGGCGGAATCCCGCATCACCTGTATAAAATGCGCGTCAAGCTCCTGATATGCCGCGTCAATTTCTTCTTTTGTCACTTGAAAGGTATCCTTTGTAAGGCTGCACTTGTCAAATTGAAGTGCATACTCAAAGATTGCCTCCTCCTTTCGCTGCTTTACGTTTGCAATAATGCCGGCAACAACGGCTTCATATTCACCATAATCGTTGGTGCTTCTCTTTAGCAGGCTTTCCAACAGATTTTCTTTTGTTTCGTTATTTAAAGTTACTATTCGCATTTTCCCATATCCTTTCCCGCAGTCAAATGTAGCCAAGGCTGTTGAAAACCAACAGCCTATGCTGTTTGAAAATCAAACAGCCTGGGCCGGTTGATTTGATTTCAGCTTCTGCAACAAGTCCCTGATCCTGTCCGCTTCCATCTTAAGGCTCACCTGATTGACGATCATGCGGGCGGAAAGCGGGCAAATCTCCTCCAAGACCTCCAGCCCGTTCTCGCGCAGCGTGGAACCGGTCTCTACAATATCCACAATCACATCGCTTAGTCCGACAATCGGCCCCAATTCAACAGAGCCGTTCAGCTTAATAATATCGACCGTCTGATGCTTCTGATTATAGAAATATTCCTTTGCGATTCGGGGATATTTACTGGCAACGCGTATCATGTTGTGATGCTGCAGGAGATCCTTTGCGGACGCAGGACCGCATACGCACATGCGGCATTTTCCGAAGCCAAGGTCTAATACCTCGTACACTCTCCGGTTTTCCTCCATGATCGTGTCCTTTCCTACAACACCGATATCGGCGGCACCATACTCTACATATGTAGGGACATCCGGACCCTTTGCCAGAAAAAATTTCAGCTTTAACGCTTCATTCACAAAAATAAGCTTTCTGGAGCTTTTGTCCTTGATTTCCTCACAGGTGATACCGACCTTTTCCAGTAACTCTAAAGTTTGTGTCGCAAGCCTTCCCTTACCAAGGGCGAAGGTAAGGTATCTCGCATCACGCGCGACGTTATTCATAGCTTGTGTTTACCTCCATTATCTTTTATATAAAAAGAACCTTTGAGAAATTATTTGCCTTTGCAAACGCCCGATAGGCCTCCTCGTCCGTTTCCTTCTTCATCATAACAGTATGAAAGCCATCGTTTCGATAGTTCTTCGCCTCCTGTATCGCATGCGCAGTGTCGCACGCATATACCAAAAGCAGATTCCTGTTCTCCGGCTCGGGACAGGCCTTCTGCCTTGTGAGCGCGGAAACAAGATCATCAATGATGACGACAAAGCCTGTAGCCGGTGCCGGCTTTCCGAACTTCTCCAGAAGCCTGTCGTAACGGCCGCCCTTGGCGATGGCGCTCCCTGTCTGATATGTGTACGCATTAAAAATAACGCCCGTATAATAATTATACTTGCTAACCATCGCTAAATCAAAGGAAATATATGGCTCCACCCCATAGAGTTTCAACAACTCGTACACTTGCTTCAGACGTTCCACTGCCTTTACGGAACGATCATTGTCTGCAATGGACAGCGCCGTATCAAGAATATCATAGGAGCCAAAAAGTCCACTGACACGAAGCAATGCCGCAATACTGTCCGCGGGGACATTTTTGCCCTCCAACAGCTCCTGCGCACCGAAATCATTCCTGTTGGAGATAAACTCGCGCAGGGCAAGCTCCGTCTCCTCGTCAAGTCCGGCCTGTGCGCATAAGCCCTTGAAAAAGTCTATCTGTCCGACGGAAACCTGAAATTCCTTCAAGCCGGCGTTGCGCAACGCTTCAACCAGCATGGCAATCATTTCCGCATCCGCTTCGGGAGACGCGTCTCCGATCAGCTCCGCGCCCATCTGGGTCGTTTCCTTTAATTTTCCCTGCAGATTATCCGTATTGATAAAGGTATTTCCCGAATAGCAAAACCGCAGGGGAATCGTCGCATCCATAAAATATTTCGCGGCACAGCGTGCAATGGAGGGCGTGAAGTCCGGGCGCAGAACCAGTGTATTCCCCTCCTTATCAAAGAATTTGTACAGCTCTTTTGAGGGTGTCGTCCCAATCTCCCTGCTGAAAACATCAAAAAACTCAAAGGTCGGCGTCTGTATGTCCTGATAACCGTAGCAATGCAGCTTGTCCCCGAAAAGTCTCCGGATATTCTGCTTATTTGCGTATTCTGCACCATATATGTCCCGTACGCCTTCCGGTGTATGAACCAATCGTTTGCCGGTAAAATCCATGATGTAGTCTCCTTTTGTCGTTGTTTACTTTAATACTTTAACGTGATAATTCGATGCACCGGTAGAGAAGTGCATTAAACGAAGTATACACTTTTTTCCAAAGTGTGTCAACCTTTATTGTTCTCCACTGTCCCGATCATTCAAATCAATCTGTATCATATCCAGATACGGAACCATCTGTCCGCCTCTTGATTTCATAAAATACCTGTCATTCAACTCCTCAAAACGGAAGCTTTTCCTGCCGCCCTGCTCCATTCTGTTCCAAAAGACATTCAGCTCACACAGCCGCAGGTAATACATAATATCCTTGGAGGTATAATAAATCAGGAAAAAGGCAATACCCTCCTGCCGCTCAAAATCCCGCATAAATTGTACCTGATGCGGATGGATGTTTTGCAGTGCAAAGGTATCCACAGCGCACTCCTTTGCGTCAAAGCATACGGGAATCCCCTGTACGGCGCCGATGTAATCCACGGTACTTTTTTGTTCAAAATAAGCCAGTGTGATATGGTGTGATTCCTTATCAATTGTAATCGGCGTAATGGGCGTCGGAACCTTTTGGATCAGAGCGAGCCCGTTTTCCCGATATTTTTCGTTTGAGAGATTGATCATTTCCTCCAAAAGCGAGCCGCGAAGTCCTCTCGAATTCCAAGTAGGCATAATATCCCCTTACTCCTCTCCCATGACTCTCCGAAAAATTTTCGGCGGTTTGCAGCACAGTACCATTTTTGAAGTATCTGCAAAGCGTTCCTCCGCCGTTTCCGGGAACACAAGCTTATGCGCATGAAGCAGTTGATTTCTGACGCCAATGTCATAAAAACGTGAGGGAATTGTCGCGCTCCCATACTTGGTATCCCCTATGATCGGATGACCGAGCGCGGCTAACTGTGCCCGAATTTGGTGCGGTTTTCCGGTAAAGAGCCGTACTTCCAACAGCGTAGCCTGTCCGTTGCTTTTTATCGTGGAAAAGGCCGTGTCAATAAAGTCCACATGCTCTCTTACCGCGGCGGGAGCCTCCTGCGGACTGTTATATATCCGAACCTTATTGTGCGTGTTGTCCTTATGTAACCGGCCGGTTATGCGTTCATTCAGTGTGATCGCACCGTCAACCGCGCAGTAATAATATTTCTCAAGCGTCTTATCCTTGATCCGTGCGCTCATATATTGGCTTCCGGCAAGCGTCTTGCCGCAGACCACCATTCCCGAGGTATTCCGATCAAGGCGGTTGCAGACAGACGGCTTAAAGGTCGCAAGCTCCCGGGGCGTGATCTGTCCGCTCTCCAGCAGATAGCCGATCAGCCACTCGTTCAGGCTCCTGTCAGTGGGCGTGGCCTTTTGCGACAATACGCTGGAGGGCTTATCCACTACCAGAATGTCACGGTTCTCGAATACGATATGCAAACAGCCAAGCGCGGTGTACGCCTGTTTATATTGAGAAATGTCCGTCGCTTTCGGGGCCTGTGCACCGCTGCCCGAAAATTTCTCAAAGGTCTCGTCAGAAAAGAAAAGCGCTACCGCGTCGCCGATGGAGAGCGACTCCTTCCCGTCAGCCTTTTTCCCGTTCAGGGTAATGTTTTTCTTGCGCAGCATTTTGTATAAAAAGCTGTCAGGCGCATTTTTGAGAAGCTTCTTCAAATACTTATCAAACCGCTGCCCTGCTTCATTAGCGCTTATCTGAAAAGAAATCATACATTTGCCCCCGTTTCTCAGAGGGAAATATCGCACAGAAGCGCCGCGATATCCGTTTCTTTAGAGCCAGGCTCCGTATTCCCAAGCTGTATCAGTCGTTCCTCAAATTTCCTTTGTTCCTTGAATATTTTTACAGTGACGTTCTTGAAGCTGTTTTGCTTTAGAAGATCCTTTATATGCTCTTCGCAGGCCGCAGCATCACAAGTTGCGAATTCGGTGTAGCCAATCAGACAATTCCCGCGTATTCCAAAACAGTTAATCGGAAAGTTATTCTTGTAGGAGGTCAGGTACAGACTGTACAAAACCGTCACATTCCCGGCCTTTCGGGATAAAGTCTGATATGTCTCATCGTTGAATTTCGGTATCCGAAGGTACATAATAACAGAGACAAGGCTCTTACAGGCCGGCAGAAGCCCGCAGACTGCAACCACCGTCAAAAGGTTCTCCTTTGTCTTGGTTGAGAAATATCCGAGTAAAAATACCGCCATCGCGAGTAAAAAATACAGGATGGTCCGCAGAATCACCAGCTTTGTCTGATATGCGGGATATCCGAATTCTCCCTTGGTTTGCTTTTGCATTTTCATAGAATCCAACAGCTCCTTTGTTATGCACCGACAGTCAGCAAATCGACATGGCACAGCGTTTATGGTTTCTGGATGCAGCCGAGAATCATCAGCAGCACTCTATGCGGAATAAGCTTTGTCATAATATGAAAAGCCTTGATAAAGCCGCTGTATACGGAAACCTCCTTTTTGTGGTAGGAGTCCGCAAGCGCCTGTGCGACCACCTTGTCGGCACGCGTCATTGTGAGCTTTTTGACCGCGAGTATCTTTCCGTCCTTTTCCGCAATATCAAAAAACGGCGTATCCACAGGGCCGGGACAAACCGATGTGACATAAATCCTCTTTGGACGAAGCTCTCGGTTCAGTGCCCTTGAGAAGCTGTGTACATAGGCCTTGGTCGCGGCGTAAACAGCAAATTCCGGCTGCGGCATGAACGCAGCGCTGGATGCAAGCTGGATAATGCGGCTGTTTTTGCGCATATAGGGCAGGCACAGATAGGTCATTCGTGTCAACGCTCTGCAATTGACATCTATCATTCCAAGCTGCTCCTTTGCCTGTAGTTTGGTGAATTTCCCCATGACGCCATAACCTGCACAGTTTATGAGCATTCGAATTGTCGGCTTTTCCTCTGCCAGAAGGTTCGCCAGACGCTCAAAATGAGCGTCATTTGTGACATCCATGTCAAGAATCCTTGTCGTATGGTCCATATGCTGTGCAACCTCCAGCATAGCTTCCTTGCGGCGTGCAATCATCCATATCTCATCCACACGGTCAAAAATATTGTCTGTCTGTAATGCAAATTCGACGCCCATTCCCGAGGATGCGCCTGTAATAAGAATAATGTTCATGTTTTCCTCCATTTGTTTCCTTGTTTTTTTGTATTTGATGCAGTTCTCTTATTCTTCCCTTTGCGTGAAGAATTTATATTCCCTTTTGTGGAAAAATTTCCCGAGGAGTTCTTCGCTGGGAGCCTTCGCGGTCGGATCAGGCACTCCTTACCAAAGCCGATTAAGTCCTCCCGTCCCGCCGCTGTCAGCGCTTCCCGAACCAAATCGTAATTCTTGGGATTGCGGTATTGGATTAAGGCCCGCTGCATTGCCTTCTCATGCGGATTCTTGCACACGTAAACCGGCTTCATGGTCTGTGGGTCAACACCAGTGTAGTACATTACGGTGGATATGGTGGAGGGTGTCGGGTAAAAGTCCTGCACCTGTTCCGGCATATAGCCGGTATCCCGCAGATATTCCGCCAGCCGCACCGCATCTTTTAAGGTGGAGCCCGGGTGGGAGGACATCAGATACGGCACAAGAAACTGATTCTTTCCCAGCTTTTGATTCAGTCTCCAGTACTTCTCGGTAAAAGCCTCATATATGGCATTTGCGGGCTTTCCCATCTTCATCAGAACGGAATCGCATATGTGTTCCGGCGCGACCTTGAGCTGACCGCTGATATGGTGCTCAACCAATTCCCGAAAGAAGGTATCATCTTTATCCAACAGAAGGTAGTCAAAGCGGATCCCCGAGCGTACAAAGACCTTTTTTACCCCGGGGAGCTTCCGCAGCTTTCGCAAAAGCTTCAGATAATCCGAATGGTCTGCCTCCAGATTCGGACAAGGCTTCGGGCACAGGCATTGCCGATGCTTACAGACACCGTTCTTTAGCTGCTTTTTGCAGGAGGGGTGTCGGAAATTCGCGGTAGGACCGCCCACATCATGGATATATCCCTTGAAATCCTTGTCCTGTATGATAAGCTTTGCTTCCTCAAGGATGGATTCGTGGCTCCGCACCTGTACGATACGCCCCTGATGAAAGGTCAACGCACAGAAATTGCACCCGCCAAAGCAGCCGCGGTTGCTTATCAAAGAAAACTTAATCTCTGAGATTGCGGGAACGCCGCCGGCCTTTTCATAGGAAGGATGATACGTCCTTGTGTATGGAAGAGAATAAATATCATCCATCTCCTGCATGGTGAGCGGTGGCTGCGGAACATTCTGCACGACAAAGACACCATTCGGATATGGCTCAATCAGTACCTTTCCGTTAAAAGGGTCGGTATTGTTCTGCTGTATCTTGAAGCTCTTCGCGTACAGTTTCTTATCCGCAGTCATCGCGTCATAGGATGGCAAAAGCTCATAGTCGTAAATCCCCGAAATATCTTTTGTTTTATATACCGTTCCGGGAATAAAGGACAAATCCCTGACGGAAATCTGACTGTTCAAAGCATCCGCTATTGCGACGATGGATTTCTCACCCATCCCGTAGGAGAGGATATCTGCCTGACTGTCCAGCAGGATGGAACGCTTAAAGGAATCCGACCAGTAGTCATAGTGTGCCATGCGGCGCAGGCTGGCCTCGATTCCGCCAATAATGATGGGGACATCCTTATAGGTCCTTCGAATCAGATTTCCGTATACGACCGTCGCGTGGTCGGGACGTTTCCCGGCCGCGCCGCCGGGGGTATATGCGTCCGTTTCCCGGTGCTTTTTCGAGACATAATAATGATTTACCATGGAATCCATGTTTCCCGAGGAGACAAGGAAACCAAGGCGCGGCTTCCCCAGAACGGTTATGCTGCCGCCATCCCTCCAATCAGGCTGTGCGATAACGCCGACACTGTAGCCGTTTGCCTGTAAGACCCTCGTAATGATGGCGTGTCCGAACGAGGGATGATCCACATAGGCATCCCCTGTAATATATACAAAATCAAGCTGCTCCAAGCCAAGCTCTCTCACCTCTTCCATTGTAACAGGAAGAAATCCGTTTGCTAACGACAACCTTGTGTCCTCCTTATTCTTCCATTTTCACTCCGTTGAAAATTTCAACGGAGTGAAAAGCGCTGCTTCCTCCTGAGTGGTAAGCTCCCGATACTGTCCTTTGGCAAGCGTCTCATCCAATACCAGACTTCCCATCGAAAGACGCTTCAAATAAGTTACGGTTCCGTCAACTGCCGCAATCATCCGCTTAATCTGGTGAAACCGTCCCTCTGTGATGGTGATTTCCAGACAATACCGGTCCTGCGTTTGGGAAAGCAGCAGAAGTGCTGCCGGACGTGTCGGGGTATCGTCCCCGATATCAACGCCGCGCGAAAGCCGTTCAATACCTTCTTGCGAAATCGTTCCGCTGCATTCGACATAATAGGTCTTTTGTACGTGCTTTTTTGGCGCGAGCAGACAATGAGCCAGCTCTCCGTCATTTGTGAGAAGCAAAAGTCCTTCTGTATCCTTATCAAGCCGTCCGACAGGAAACAAATCCGTTTTCAGCGCGGCGGGAAATAAATCCAAAACCGTTTTGTCAAAATTATCCTTGGTTGCGGTCACAACGCCGGCCGGCTTATGCAGCATGTAATACCGATATTTTCGGTAGGTCAGCACGGTTCCCGCATAGGTGACGGTATCCCTGTTCTCATCAAGCCGATAATCCGGCTGTGTTACGGGCGTTCCATTGATGGTTACACGCCCCTTTCTGATATCCGTTTTCAACTGACTGCGTGTGCCAAGCTGCAAATCCGCAAGATATTTATCCAGTCGCATGTCTCCATTCCCCTCAGGTTATCTGCAATAATGAATAAATTGCAGATGTGAACAATAAGCTATAGTGTGAAGCATGTATTCAGGCAGGTGTCGGTATTGCGTTTAAAAACCATTGCATATCTGATATTGATTATTATCGTCCTAAACAATCCCGCCTCTACATTCCAATATGCCTATCAGGGGCTGTATCAGTGGGCTGTCAGGATGGTACCCACCCTGTTTCCGTTTATGATGCTCAGCTCCATAATGATATACAGCGGTGCGGATATAGAGCTCGGAAAGCTGTTAAATATTTTTCTGAAACGGATATATCCCTACAGCCGTTATGGGCTGTATGCCATCTTTATGGGGTTTTTGTGCGGCTTCCCAATGGGCGCAAAGGTAATCAGCGAACTATATGAAAATAAGAAAATCAATCGTTCGGAGGCTCTGTCCCTGCTGGGCTTCTGCAATAATATCGGTCCCGCGTATTTTCTTGGAATTGTCCTCCCGATGCTCAAAGCCTGCGGCTATCACAACAGTATTCCGTTTCTGTTCGGTATGTACGGGATTCCTGCGGTTTATGGGATTGTCATGAGTCATGTCCGGCCGCCGGTGAGCTGTGCGCCGGCTTTATCCGTACAAGGGTTGACAGAGTCCGTGCCGGCATTCATGCCGGCATCTATGCCTTCCGTCCTGAAAAAAGCCTGCCTGGAAAATACACAGTCACTGATATTGCTTGGCGGGTATATCACCTTCACCAATTCCTTTCGAATCCTTTTGGACTTTGTTCCGATTTCGTCGGACATAAGCGCTGTGGCCTCCGGCTTTGTCGAAATTATAGGGGGCATTCAGGCAATTTACACGACCTCGCTCCAAAATCCGGCAAAAGTGTTCTGGATAATGACCACGCTGTGCTTTGGCGGTGTCTCCTGCTTCCTGCAAACAAGCTGCTTTCTGGAAAAATCAAAGCTGTCATTGCTGCATTATTTTAAGCATAAGCTGTTTATAACGATTCTCTCTGCCTTCTATTATGGATTGATTCTTTATTGCGTGTATTGACCGATTGGTTCAATGCACGCGAGCTCTTCAACCGTTCAGGCTTAAAGGATTTGAATTCGTTTCCCTGTCATATATATTGGAAACCTTGAATATCAGGTCGGATTTGTTTCCATAGCCCAAATTGACCGTTATGGTCATAGTCTCCCTCGTTCTATCCCAAGGCTGAAAAGCCGACCACGTCAATCCGCCATCCGTGGAATACGCATAATATTGCAATAAGGAATCCGAATCCGCGGCGCTCAACTGAACCGTTGCGTATTTTCCTGTTTTATCGTAACTGATAAGCTTGGCATTCACATAGTCGGGCGGTGTCGTATCATTATATACCCGCCCTGCCGGTACCGGGATTGCCAAGGGCGCGTAATCACTGTAGCTGACTGTCCCGTCCTTGGAGGTCAGTCCGAAGTATCTTGCGACGGCCTCCGCGTCACGCACTCCAAACTCCTTTAACAGCTCCGCCGACTGCATATATCCGATATCGTTGATATGGTCAACATGGCAGTGCTCTACAATAATTGCAGGGATATCTCGAGAGGTGCATTCACGGATAATTCCATAATAATCTCCCTTACTGCCGATACGTGTCTTGATTCCTCTGTTAAACAGCCCCATTTCCGCAAACTGTGCCAAAAATTCGTATCCGGCGCTGTAGCCCCGTGAATACAATGTTCCCGTCGAGGGAATCCATATCTCACTCCCATACAGCGTATGGGGAAGCGACATGTTAAAATGCAGGGAAAACAGGAAATCCGCATCCACCTGATGCGCGAATTCAGCCCGTTCCGCCAACGACATCTTGACATCCTCCGTATGGGTCAGATAAACCTTCACATTTTGATACGTTTCCAACTGTTCCTTCATGTACTGTGCTACGAGCAGGGTGTAATCCTTCTCCGGTATCGGAAGATAATCCGTCCCGAGATTATCGCCGCCGTGCCCGGGATCGATTACGATTACAATCGGTTCGGCAGCCGATACCTCCGGCATATCAGCAAGATACAGGGTACTCAAAAGTACCGCCATACATAAAACAAGTCCCATCGTTCTTCGAAAATATTTCCTCATAAAACACCTTTCCTTTCAAAGTTTTAAGTCAATATAACCCACAGAAAACTGTGGGTTATCGTAAATCTCAGATAGTCTCTAAATGAATGGTATCATTCCCCTCTTCGGTATCTTCCATTACCTCCGGAGGCACAAGCTCCGCCCTGTTTGCCGTTACCACGTTGTCAATCTCTCTTAAATTGTTGACCAAGGTATTATAGTCCTTCGTCGAAATCTCAATAGACTGTTTCAGCACATTCTCAAGATTGGCCAAAATATTATCAGTGTATTCCATTACGGATGCCTTCACACTGTTTGCCTGTATCGTTGCGTTATCAAGGATTTCCTGTGCCTGCTTTGTCGCAAGCTCCACAATCTCATTGGCCTGTGCGTAAGCCTGCTGCATAATCTGGTGTTCGCTGATCAGCTCATTTGTCTGTATCGCGGCATTATCCAACAGCTCCTGTGCCTTTTGCTTGGCATCATTGAGGATAGCCTCTTTATTTGATATGATTTTCTGGTATCTTTTGATTTCCTCCGGCGTTTTCAGCCGCAGTTCACGGAGTAATTCGTCAATCTCTACCTTGTTGACCATGATTATATCCGTGGAGAACGCCTTGTATTTGCAGTTATCTATGTATGTCTCAATCTCGTCAATTAACTGCTCAATTCTGCTGCTCATTTCGTAACCTCCATTTTACTTCTCATTTCCGTGTTGACTATTTCGAAAGCATTACTGCATCTGTTTGAATTTCTCATGGACAAGCTCCGCCACGAAATCCGGCACACACTGAGATATATCTCCATGAAACGCAGCGATCTCCTTCACACTGGAGGAGCTTAGGTACGCATACTCCAAGCTGGTTGTCAAAAATACGGTATCGAGATTTCCTTTGGACAGCTTGCGGTTTGTCTGTGCAATCTGCAATTCATACTCAAAATCCGTGATGGCGCGCAGCCCGCGCACGGAAATATGAATATTCTTCTGACTTGCGTAATCAATTAAGAGTCCGTTAAAGGAATCCACCGTTACATTCGCCAAATCGCGTGTGGCCTCTTTTAATATATTAACACGTTCCTGAACAGAAAACAACGCATTCTTCGCCTTATTATCCAAAACACTTACGGTTAAATGATCAAACATTTGCGCTGCCCGCTTGATAACATCCAGATGTCCTAATGTCATCGGGTCGAAGCTCCCCGGATATACTGCATCATTCATATTTATAACCCTGCCCCTTTCACGAATCCGCTTTTCTGATAAATATATGCTTGTTCGTCTTGTACTGCTTTTCCTTTTCAATATAAAAGCCCAGCTCCGCTGCGTACTCAAGCTCCGTGTCAAGCGCGGTCTCGGCAATAATCAGCGTATCTGCCGTGACACAGGAGGCGTTGCGCAGAAGCTCCAGCACGCGACGCTCATACTGTTGATGATATGGCGGATCCATAAAGATAATATCCGCCGGCTCCCGAATACTGCCGCCAAGCGCCGCAAAAACATCCTGCTTTAAAATGACGGATTTTTCCTGAAAATGTGTGTGCGCCACATTCTCCGTGATACATGCAACTGCCTTTTGGCTGTTCTCCACAAAATAGGCCTTGCCTGCACCGCGGCTTAACGCTTCGATGCCAATCCCGCCGCTCCCCGCAAATAAATCCACGAATATTGCGCCGGACAAATAGGGCATCAGCATGTTAAACAGTGTTTCCTTTATTCTATCGGTGGTCGGACGGGTATCTGCCCCGTCCGGTGTTTTTAACAGAAGTCTTCTGGCGGTGCCGGCAATTACTCTCATTGAAATACCATGCCTTTCTCAAAGATTTTCATTTTACTGACATTATACCTTAAGCTTGGTTCCTTTTGAATCCCTTTTATTCACTTTTATGCGATTTAATTCAATTTTTTTATCTCTGTAGTCAATCGGCAAGGTTGAACCGATCTCACGATAGTATACATTTTCGATGTAATCATTGGCTCCAAGCTTCATCCCACGTACGCCGACAGCGGTTTTCTTAAGCTCCGATACCTCGTTGATATCAAAGCGCAGAAAATAGCCGTCCTTACTCTGCAAAATTACATGCATCTGCACGTTGATGACCTCAATGCTTACAATCTCATCATTTTCAGCAAGCTTTGTTGAGGCGACGGTTCTCTTTGCAACATCAAATTCTCCGCCGCTGACAATCTTACACATGGACTGCTTCGTGACAAACAGCAGACGGTACAGATTCAGCTCGGATTGGCTTGTGA
>CAMWYL010000044.1 GCA_947178465.1 uncultured Lachnospiraceae bacterium
GCCATATAAGACTTGGCGCTCCTTCTTCGGCTTTTCCTGCCCTTTCCTTCCATGGAACGACCACTGAGACGCGTCTCCCCTGCTTCTGCTTTCCTGCTCATCCTTGATTTCCTCCTTCTACTCCCGACAGTCCGTTCCCGGTTCTTTCCTTGTAATACCATGATGCTGCCTCTTTTTCGGTCTGTCTCACAAATCTTATCGCAATTTCATATTTATTATTTTGTTTTATGGAAACGCTGATTAAAGCATTTCCCGCACCGGATTTGCGCCACAAAGCGGCATACTTCCTCTGCAAATCCGTGTGCATCCGCCAGAGGCATTAAGGAAGTACTGATTTAATCAGCGCTTCCTTATCTTCCATGCGCCTGTTTTTTCACGTATTCAAGTCCATTTGCAGACATTATTATAATAATTCTAATATACCTCCCCAAAATGTACAAGGAATTTTTTTACATATTTTTACATACTTTTTCCTTGACACCGCAAGACTATTGTGATAGTCTATCCGTAAATACAGACTATTCGAATAGTCCAGAAAGGAGTTATTAACTTATGAAACTTTTTGATTCGGAGCTGAAGGTCATGGAAGTACTGTGGGAGCATGGAGAGAAATCCGCCCGCGAAATTGTTGACGTGTTGTCGGAGCGCATCGGCTGGAACAAGAACACCACATACACCGTTATCAAGAAGTGCATTGAAAAGGGCGCCATTGCGCGCGAAGAACCGGGGTTTTTGTGCAAGCCGCTCGTCAGCAGGGATGAGGTCGCACAAAGTGAGACGGAGCAGTTGATTGACAAAATGTTCGGCGGCTCCAGCGAGCTGTTTTTCTCATCATTTTTAAAAAATCAGGGAATCTCGGAGGCAGATGCCGCCCGGATTTACCGGATGATTAAGGAGGTAAAATAAAATGCTGCATTTCAGAATGGATATGCCCTTATATTTAATGATGCTGTACGGAAGCATCCTGCTGTTGGCAGTTTTGTTACTGCGCGCACTTTTAAAAGACAGGCTGCCTAAATTTGTATTCCCCACCCTCTGGATGTTGGTGCTTCTGCGCCTTCTCGTCCCTTACGCCCTAAGCAGCCCGCTCAGTGTAAAGCAGGTTCCCGCGCTTTCGCCGCGCTCCACGTCTACATATTCCGAGGATACCGCTGTCTACCTGCCAACGGAGTATATTATAGAAGAAGTTTCTGTTACACAGGACTCCCCTGTGCAGGAACAGGTTCCTGTCCCGATGGAAGCAACTGCCGTCCCTGGAACAGATACCAACGTGGCGACCGGCTACACCACAGAACATTTTTATTCTATGAATAACAATCGGTTGTCACCTCTGCGCATCGTACTCTTTATTTATGTTGCCGGTGTTATTATAACAATCGGTATTCTGCTGTTTCAAAAGCGCAGCTATACGAAAAGGCTGAAAAACAGCCTTTTAATAGAACATAATGAAACCATCAATACGATTTTGCGTGAAATGAATATGGGACATGTCCTTGTGTTTACCAATGATGAGATTGCGTCTCCGCTGGTATGCGGCCTCCTTGCCCCCCGCATCTGGCTGCCGACGCGAATGGACTTTGGCAACACCGAACTGCTGCGTCATATTCTGATGCACGAAACCATGCATATCAGACGCAGGGATAATTGGATAAAGGCGGTTATGCTGATTGCACTCTGTATCAATTGGTTTAATCCGCTTGTCTGGATAATGTCCAAGTGTCTTTCCTCCGATTTAGAGCTTGCCTGTGATGAAGCCGTGCTTGTCCAATGCGGCACGGAGCAGCGGCAAAGCTATGCGCTGAGTCTGCTTGCGATGGCGATTACCGCAAGCCGCCCGACGCTGCTTTACAGCGCCTTTGCCAAGACTGAGGTTGAAAAGCGTGTCAACAGTATTGTCCGGTACAGAAAAGCCTCCGCTTTCGCACTCCTGCTTTCTCTGCTGTTGATGGCTGGAAGCACCGTTGCCTTTGCAACCGGCGGACAAGCGCCCTTTTCTCCTTATCTCAGCTCTTATTGCAGCAGCAGTAACTGCCGCTGGAGCGCAGAAGCATATATAACGCGCGATATTCAATTAGGTAAGAACGCTTACAAACGCGCTGATAACGTGATTCTGGAGGTTCTGCGGACAGATACGGACAATGACCCCGACCTTATGGAAACCAAGGTGAAAAACGCATTGGCCACGGAATTTCGTGTGGAGCCGGAGGCCTTCCGCGTTGATATCGGTCTTTTCCTGACCGACGAGGTGCGCGATGCAGAGTATGCACAGTGGGGGCTGACACATGACGACCGTGGTTTCCTCCTCTATCAGAGTGAAGTCGTCCGATACTTCTATGATGAGACGCTCGGCCGGTATCAGTCCACCGACGGCACTGTTGATATCTCTGTTCAGAGAGACCGCCTCGGATATATCGTCGATTTGACCGTCTTTCACCGGGGAGATGCTGAGTTCGACCGCCATTCCGTAAACCACACCTATACCCCTTATCACTCCCACTATTCAGAGGAGGAACCCTTCCTTATGCAGGGGGATGTGAATACTGTAACGGAAGATACTGTCACGACACCATTTTCCATTCAGAATTAAAGTGTCAAACAATACCGTTCCCTTTTCCCTATTGCACAAAGAACGCCTTGGCAAGCGCAATCAGGTATTCCACATCCCGCACACCGGCCGTCTCATAGGCCGAGTGCATGGCAAGCTGCGGCAGACCGATATCTGCCGCGGCCATGGAAACCTGTGCCATAACAAGATTGCCGAGTGTGGAGCCGCCCACAATATCGGAACGGTTCGCATAGGTCTGCAGCGGAATATCCGCATGTTGGCACAGAAGCTTCACATAAGCCGCCGAGCAGGCATCCGTGGCGTATTTCTGACTGCCGTGATACTTCAATACAACGCCCTTATTCAGGCAGGGACGGTTTGTCGGGTCTGCCTTTGATCCCTGATTCGGGTGGCACGCATGCGCATTGTCCGCACTCAACAGAAAGCTCTCCGCCTTCCATATCCGATAAGTCTGAGCAGACGCCCCAAGCCCGTCCGCTATATTCTCCAGCGTATCCTTTAACAGCGTTGAATCCGCGCCCTGTCTTGTAAGACTTCCGACCTCCTCATTGTCAAAGACCGCAAGCACATTGATATACTGCGTCGACTTCGCATCCAACATCCCCTTCATTCCGGCAAAGACACACGCAAGGTCGTCATATCGCGCAGACATGATAAATTCATTATCTGCCCCTGCAAGTACCGCCTTTTCACTGTTTTCCACAAACAAATCAGCGGCAAGAATATCCTCCTCTTTACAAGGCTCTCCCGTTGCTGCCTGTAACGCCTCCGCCAGCATTGCATGGATGGTCTTTTGGTTCTCCTCCTGCTTCATCATAATGAGCGGTATCATATCCGTTTGCGCGTTCAATGCCACACCATTATTCATGTCACGGTTCATATGAATCGCAAGATTCGGTATCATGCACAGATTGTCTTTCAGCCTTACGGGATAAGATTGAATTTCCCCTTCTCTTTCGACACATACCCTTCCGGCAATCGTAAGCGGCCTGTCCATCCACGTGGAAAGAATCATGCCGCCGTACCGCTCGGTGTTCACGGTCAGATACGCTTCCTCCTTCGTCATTTCCGGCTTTTCCTTCAGTTTAAAGGCCGGAGAATCCGAATGCGCCGCATAGATGTGAAAGCCCTTGATTTCCGACACCTCGCAGTCCGGCACGCGAAACGTCATCAACGAGGAGTCATTCCGCTTCACATAATAGGCTCCGCCCCTTTCAAGTCGCCAACACGCACTCTCCGTCAGCTCCGTAAAGCCTGCCCCCCGCAGGCTGCGTGCCACATTCGCCACCGCATGATAGCTCGTAAGACTCTCATCCAGAAATTCCATCATTTCTTTGATATATTCCATTGTTCTCTCCATTTCCTTAAAAATTTAATTTTCATTCAAAGCTTATACGATCAGGTCAATCGCCTCCGCAATACCGCCAACGCCGATAACCTTGATGCCCTCCACGGTCTCCAAACTCTCTACGCTCACCTTAGGCATAATCACGGTGTCAAAGCCAAGCTTTTTCGCCTCCTGTACCCGCTGCTGCGCCATATTAACCGCCCGCACCTCTCCGCTGAGGCCGACCTCGCCAAATACAAGCGTTTTTTCATCAATAATGCGATTTTTAAAGCTTGAAACCAATGCCATGACAATCCCAAGGTCAATTGCCGGCTCACTGAGCTTAATCCCGCCCGCAATGTTCACATACGCGTCGCAGTCGCCTATCTGCAGACCCATGCGCTTCTCCAGCACTGCCATCAGCAGATTGACTCTGTTAAAATCCGTCCCCGTTGCCTGCCGTCTCGGAATACCGAAGTTGGTGCGGCAGACCAGTGCCTGTATCTCTATCAAAATCGGGCGCGTCCCCTCAAGGGAACAGACAACCACGGAGCCGCTCGCACCGACCGGTTTCCCGCTCAGCATGTATTCCGAGGGGTTTTCGACCTCTATCAGCCCCTCCCTGCGCATCTCAAAGACTCCAATCTCATTGGTAGAGCCGAAGCGGTTCTTGACGCCCCTGAGTATCCGGTAGGAAGCATAGCGGTCGCCTTCAAAATAAAGCACCGTATCCACCATATGCTCCAACACCCGCGGACCGGCAACCGTTCCCTCCTTGGTAACATGCCCCACGATAAATATTGCTATTCCCAGCCCCTTCGCAAGCTGCAAAAAAACATTTGTCGCCTCTCTGACCTGTGATACGCTTCCGGGAGCCGCGGAAACCTCCTCCTGATACATTGTCTGTATCGAATCAATCACGACCGCTTCAGGCATGGCCGTCCGAATCGCTCCTTCTATCATTCCGAGATTTGTCTCACACAAAAGCAGCATATGTTCGCTGAACTCTCCCAGCCGCATTGCACGAAGCTTAATCTGCTTTAACGACTCCTCTCCGGAAATATACAGTACCTTCCTGCCTGCATCCGACAACTGCCTGCACACCTGAAGCAGAAGCGTTGATTTCCCGATCCCCGGGTCTCCTCCCACCAACGTCAGGGAGCCTTGCATAATGCCGCCGCCGAGCACCCTGTCCAGTTCTTGTATTCCCGTTTTGATTCTGTCCTCCTCTTTCATGGATATTGCGCCAAGCTCCACGGGCTTTGACGCCTCCTTTAGCGGCGCGGTCTTTGTACTGCCACCCATTCCGCTTCCGGTAACCGCAACCCGCTCCTCAACCATGGTATTCCATTTTTTGCAGGCGGGGCACTGCCCCATCCACTTCGCGGACTCATACCCGCATTCCTGACAAAAAAACCTCGTCGTACTCTTTCCCTTCGCCATCCGACGCTCCCCTTTACCACAAATAATCTCCGACAACCTGCATTCGCCGGTCTTTTCCGTTTTCGGCCGGCAAAATCATTTCCATGATGTCGAACATGAAAACGAGCAGGCCGCAACCCACTCGCGTTCATACTTTCTATTCTTTTTATTTCTTAATCAGCTTCACGGCAACCCTGCCCGCTCCCTCCAGCTCCACGCTGATGCTGAGCTTTCCGGAAAGATTGGTCTTCATAACTCCCGCGCTTTCTCCTGCCACGATCACCTCATATTCGGCATCACTGTCTGCCCCGATGGTAATCTGTGCGTCCTGATCCCCCTCAGCCGCAAATGAGATTCCCTGCTCATTCTCGCAGAAATCATACACAGAGGTTCCGGGAACGGACTCATATAAAAACAGGCCGTTTTTCTCAAGCTTCGTTATCGCCTGATAGGTCTTCACCTTGTAAATATCTCCCGCATGCTCATAATTCTCAAGCTTCGCCTTTTGTGCCAACTCATGGTTTCCAAAGCTGATGTCACCGCTGCTTTCGGAACGTAGCAATTCCTCAACTACTGCCATTTCTTTCGTCCTCCTCGAATTAACAAACTGTTTATACCGTGTCGAAGCTGTCTCCGACTTTGTATCTACAGTATATAATAAATCTTTGTTTTTTTCCATAAAAATCTGCTTACAAAAGCGTTATTTTTCTGCCTGATTTTTTACCGTAAAAGTAATATTATCATTGCGCACGCTTGCAGATACGATGTCTCCGCGCTTGACTCTGCCCTCTAAGATTGCGGTTGCAAGCTCGTTCTCCACCACCGTCTGTATCGCCCGTTTCAACGGTCTTGCACCCATCTTCAGATCCGCATGCTTCTTTATCAGATACTCCTTGAGCGTATTGGTAAAGCTCAGCTCTATCCCCATCTGCTCTCGGCAACGGTCACACAGGTTCTTGGAGAGCAGCGTGATAATCTGCTTCATATCCTGCTCCGTCAACGGATGGAAAACCATAATCTCGTCAATACGGTTGATGAACTCCGGCTTGAACAGCCGCTTTACCTCCTCCATGACATTGTCCTTCATCTTCTTATAATCCGCTTCCGCATCGCGCGTTGTCGCAAATCCGAGATTTTTCGGATCAATAATCCGCTGCGCACCCGCATTGGAAGTCATAATCAGAATCGTATTCTTGAAGCTGACCTTTCTGCCCTTAGAATCAGTAATATGTCCGTCATCCAACACCTGTAAAAGAATATTGAACACGTCCGGATGCGCCTTCTCAATCTCATCAAAAAGAACTACGGAATACGGATTGCGCCGCACCTTCTCACTGAGCTGTCCGCCCTCTTCAAAGCCGACATAACCGGGAGGGGAGCCTACCATTTTAGACACCGAATGCGACTCCATATACTCCGACATATCGACCCGTATCAGCGCATTCTCAGAGCCGAACATCGCCTCCGCGAGCGCTTTGGAAAGCTCTGTCTTGCCGACACCTGTCGGCCCGAGAAACAGGAAAGAGCCAATCGGACGGTTCGGATCCTGCAATCCCACACGGCCGCGCTTCATCGTCTGCGCCACTGCCTTTACGGCCTCCTCCTGACCGATCACCCGTTTATGCAGCAGTCCCTCCAGCTTCAACAGTCGTTCGCTTTCCTTCTGTGTCAGCTTTTTGACCGGTATCTTTGTCCAGACTGCCACGACCTCTGCAATATCATTCTCCGTCACCACGAGACTTTTCTCCGCCTGTGTCTTCTCATACTTCTCAAACGCCTTATCATACTTCTTAATCAGCGCTTCCTGATTCTGACGCAGCTCGGCTGCCTGCGTATACGCCTCCATCCTTATTGAACGCTCTATCTGCAAATCATATTTCTTTATCTGCGCAGTCATTTCTTTAAGATTATCCGGAACATGCATGTTTTTCAAGCGTATAGACGCCGATGCCTCATCAATCAGGTCAATCGCCTTGTCCGGAAGATTACGGTCATTGATATAGCGATCGGAGAGCTTGACAGCCGCCTCAATCGCCTCCGGCGTAATCGTCACATGATGATGCTCCTCATATTTGTACGCGATACCGTTTAAGATTTCAACCGCTTCCTTCTCCGTAGGCTCCTCCACGGTCACCGGCTGGAATCTGCGCTCCAGCGCCGCATCCTTCTCGATGTATTTGCGGTACTCCGCAATCGTAGTCGCACCGATAAGCTGTATCTCGCCTCTGGAAAGGGACGGCTTCAATATATTGGATGCATCAATGGCGCCCTCCGCGCCTCCGGCCCCTATCAGCGTGTGAATCTCATCCAGGAAAAGATAAATATTCCCCGCGTCAATTACCTCGCGAATCACCCTCTTGATGCGCTCCTCAAACTCACCGCGGTACTTGGAGCCTGCAACCATCCCCGCCAAATCCAACGTCACAACGCGCTTATTCTTCACTGTATCGGGCACCTCACCACTGACAATCCTGAGTGCCAGCCCCTCCGCAATAGCGGTCTTGCCGACCCCCGGCTCTCCAATCAGACACGGATTGTTCTTGGTCCGTCTGGAAAGGATCTGCACGACTCGCATGATTTCCGCCTGTCTGCCGATAACGGGATCCAGCCGGCCGTCTCGAGCCAACGCCGTCAAATCCCTGCTGTACTTGTTCAGCGTATCAGTGCCGTCCTTTCGCTTTTTATTCCTATTCTTGGATAAATCATCCTTGTGCTGATTAATGTCCTCTCCCATCGCCGACAAGGTATCCATATACAGCTTCTGCACGTTGATTCCCACCGTATTCAGCAGCCGCAAACCCACATTCTCTCCCTCCCGGATCAGGGCGATCAGAATATGCTCGGTTCCCGTCATCCGACTCTTGTACTTCGCTGCCAGCTTGTGACTGTCCTCAAGGATCTTCGCTGCCCGCGGCGAATACCCGTCACGCTCCAATATCGCAAGATCGCCCTCCGGCGCTATCAGCTCCCGAATCATACTGACAAGCTGCGTTTCATCTGCGCCGTTTTCCGCAAGCACCCGCGCCGCCACGCCGGTCTTTTCCTTTACAAGTCCTACCAGAATATGCTCGCTTCCGACATAGCTTTGGTGTAAATCTCTGGCCACCCTTGCGGCCTTTTGCAATGCTACCTTTGCTTTATCTGTAAACTGCTGCATTTTTGCCTCCATTAACCCTTCTTTTACCAATATCTTTTATAAATTTCCATACGCCCCGTAAATCTCATCAATCAGAGCATGTACCTCTTCGCACGATATCCTCTTACAGCTGCTCTTGGCCAACAGCACCTGCATGTCGCGCTTCAGTTCTTCAAGCGCCCGTATCTTATCAATATCAACGGCAATCACCGCGCCCTTACGCCGGTCTACCTTGACAAACCCCTCCTGCTTCAGCACGGAATAGGCTTTGTTGACCGTGTGCATATTGATTCCAATGGTGTCTGCCAACTGTCTCACGGAAGGAAGCGTATCCCCCTCCTGAAATTGGGATGTGGCAATCCCGATTATTATTTGGTTCCGCAACTGCAGATACAGCGCCTCATCACTATTAAAATCTATCTCTATATACATTATTAACCACGTCCCCTGTATTCCAATCGGTAAAATTATATGATTTCCGTGTTATATAGATTGTAGCACACTGTATTTACGCATACAAGAAAATTATATTTTTTTAAGAAATAGCATCTTCCGATCAGAAGTATTTCAAAAAGTGCAGGCACAACGCCTGCACTTCGCATCACAGAGTGAACTCCGCTTTTATTATGATATCCGGATTAAATATCAATAAATTCCATATCTTCCTTCTCGGAATCAAGAATCGGCTTCGCCTTTGCTCCTTGCGACTGTCCTTGCGGTCTGTTATTGGGACGTTGCCGGTTCTGGCCGCCTGTCGGATTTCCGGGTTGACCGTTCACGGGTCCGGATCTTCTCGCCGACGCTTCTCCCCCCTGTGACTGACCGGCCGGCTGCTGTGAGCGCTGTGGTGGCCGCTGTGACTGACCGCCCTGCTGCGGTCTTGCAGACTGTCCGTTTGACGGCTGCTGTGGACGACGCACCGGCTGGCCACCCTGTTGCGGTCTTGCAGACTGTCCGTTTGGCGCCTGCCCGTTTGACGGCCGCTGCTGCGGGCGGCGCACCGACTGACCACCTGCCGAACGCTCATTTGACGGCTGCTGTTGCGGTCTCTGCGGACGACGTACCGGAGGTCGTGCCGGCAGCTCATCCCCATAATCATCCTCTTCCAAATCTTCTATATCATCTTCCTCCGAATAATCATCCTCATCTTCTTCGTAGTCATCTCTGTACTCCCTGAGCTTCAGGAACAGCAGACCGATAATGGCGAGCAAGATAACAATGATGATTACCAACGCAATCATCGGCAGCAGGCTTCCGCTCAACATGCCACCCTCCGCAGACGTATTTTCTGCCGTATAGACATAACGCTGGTATACATTCTGATCCTTGTCGTACAGAAACCAACCCTCTTCTCCTGACTGCATACGTCCATACATAATGATGAACGCCCCATTTATATATGCCTCATACTTTTCCTCGCTCCCGTCATACGGACTCATGGAAGCTGCCTCAAAGCCCGGCATAACATAGGATAACGATCCCCCGTCCATCGGTGTAAAGCTCTGTATGGCAGTGGATGAATCAGGCTGTGGTGCCTCCTCCGGCTGCGGCTGCTCTTCCGGCTGTGCCTCACCCTCCTGTGGCTGTCCCTCCGGATTCTCACCGGTTTCTCCGCTTCCCTCTCCAACAATATTAGAGGTTGCAACATCAGCAGGGATATCATCAAAGGTCAACAAGTCTGCACGGATAAATCCGATATTTTCCACATTCTGATGCATAATGGATACCTGATACCATTTCGCACCGTCAGAGGCTGTCGCCTCACCCGTAACCGTAACCACCGTACCGCGTTTCGCCGTCCCTACCTTTGCATAGGAGGTTCCGGCTCCTTTTCGAACCGCTACCGTATCACTCTTTACGGCCGCCTTGCGTGCCTCTGTCGGCGTCACAACTGTTTCCGGCAGATCCTGCGTCGTCGTGGTGGAAGTTGTTGTCGTGCTCGCGCCGCTATCTGTCCCGCTCCCCTTCTGTACCAGATCTCCTCTTATGTAACCCTTTGTATTTGCGTCCACGTAGACCTGATACCAGACATTTCCATCGCTTCCTACGGTCTCACTGATAATATCTACCGTTCCTCCCAGTTCAACACTGCCAAGCTGCTCGCTTGCCGTATCCGCGGATGCCCTGATCTTCGCGCTTGGTACGGTAACCGTTCCCTTTTCCTCTGCATGGCAGAGGATTCCCATCCCAAGCGTCAGGCAAAATACCAGTGCCGCCAATGTGTGCTTCATACTGCTTCGTTTGTACCTTTTCATCTTTACACCTTTCCGTCATGCCGTTTCCGCGACATCACTGTTTTCTGAGGATCCGATTCCCCTGTCACTCTATTTCGTTAATCGCGCTGCCGATATCATGGCGCATATACTTGTTATCGAACGTAACCCATTCTGTCGCCGCGTACGCGTTTTCCCGCGCTTCCCTGAGTGTCGCGCCCTTTGCCGTAACGCCAAGCACACGCCCGCCGTTTGTGACAAGCTCGCCATTCTCATTCCGCTTCGTTCCCGCATGAAAGCAGTAGTAGCCGTCCTTCCCGTCAAACCGCTCCAATCCCTTAATCACAAGCCCCTTCTCGTATTTCACCGGATAGCCGTTGCTTGCAAGTATTACGCACACCGCCGCATTGTCCTCAAACTGCAGGTCAATCTCGTCCAGCCGTCCGTCAATACACGCTTCCATCACATCAATAATATCATTCTTCATCCGTGGAAGAACCACCTGCGCTTCGGGATCGCCAAACCGCGCATTGTACTCCAGTACCCGCGGTCCGTTCGGCGTAAGCATCAGTCCGAAAAAGATAATTCCCTGAAAGGGTCTGCCCTCTGCTGCCATCGCGTCAACCGTTGCCTGATAAATATATTTTCTGCAGAAGTCGTCCACTTCTTTTGTATAGAAAGGGCTGGGTGAAAACGTCCCCATACCACCTGTATTCAGTCCCTGATCCCCATCCTGCGCGCGCTTATGGTCCTGCGCGGAGGTCATCGTCTTAATGGTTTTCCCATCCACATACGACAGGACGGAAACCTCGCGTCCGGTCATAAATTCCTCAATGACCATCCGATTGCCGGATTCGCCAAACTGCTTGTCCAGCATAATTGTCTTTACGCCGTTCTTTGCCTCTTCCAAAGTATTACAAATCAGGACGCCCTTCCCGAGCGCAAGCCCGTCCGCCTTCAGCACAATTGGAAAGCTTGCCGTCTCTAAATATGCAAGCGCCTTGTCCGCGTCATCAAAGTTCTCATATGCGGCTGTGGGAATATTGTACTTCTTCATCAGGTCCTTGGAAAATGCCTTGGAACCTTCAAGGATTGCCGCATTCTTACGCGGGCCGAATACTCTCAGCCCCTCCGTCTCAAACACGTCCACCAGTCCACCCACCAAGGGGTCATCCATCCCCACAATCGTCAAATCGACCGCCTGCTCCTTCGCAAACGTCACAAGCCTGTCAAATTCCATCGCACCGATCGGCACGCACTCTGCGAGCTGAGCAATTCCCGCATTTCCGGGCGCACAATAGATTTTGTCCACCCGCGGACTCTTTGCCACGCTCGCCGCTATGGCATGCTCTCTGCCGCCGCTGCCCACGATTAAAACCTTCATCCTCAACCTCCGTTCGCAACCAATGTTACGCCCTTTTCTCCTGCCTTTGTCTCTCCGATAATATAACAGGTCTCACCGGCTGCCCGTATTGCGTCCATTGCCTTATCCGCATCCTCGGACGCGACCGCCACTACCATTCCGATTCCCATATTATAGGTGTTATACATCATATGCTCTTCGATATTGCCCTTTTGCTGCATCAGCTTGAAAATTGCCGGCACCTCATAGCTGTCCTTACGGATGACCGCATGGATCCCCTCCGGCAGCATTCTCGGCACATTCTCATAGAAACCGCCTCCCGTAATGTGGCTGCACGCCTTCACACGGACACCGGCCTCCTTTATTCCCCGCAGCGCCTTCACATAAATCTTCGTGGGCGCCAAAAGCGCTTCCCCAAGCGTCTTTCCCAATTCGTCATAATATGTATCCAGACTCTCTCTCGTCATCTCAAAAATCTTCCGAACCAGAGAAAATCCGTTGCTGTGAACACCGCTTGACGCAATGCCGATCAGCACGTCTCCTGCCTTCAGCCCTGCGCCGGTAATCAAATCCTTCTCATCCACTACGCCGACCGCAAAGCCCGCCAGGTCATATTCGTCCTCCAGATAAAAGCCCGGCATCTCCGCGGTTTCTCCGCCGATCAACGCGGCTCCCGACTGAATGCAGCCGTCCGCTACTCCCTTGACAATCGTCGCAATTTTCTCCGGCTCATTCTTACCGCATGCAATATAATCCAAAAAGAATAACGGCTCTCCGCCCGCACAAGCAATGTCATTAACGCACATTGCCACGCAGTCAATTCCAATCGTGTCATGCTTATCCAACAGGAATGCCAGCTTCAGCTTCGTCCCTACGCCATCTGTCCCGGAAACCAATGTCGGCTTCTCCATATCCTTAAACTTTTCCATCGAAAAAGCACCCGAAAAGCCGCCAATACCACCCAACACCTCCGGACGCATGGTCTCCTTAACATGCTTCTTCATCAACTCAACCGACCTGTAGCCGGCTTCAATATCAACACCCGCGTTCTTGTACTCCATAATCTCCTCCCTCCTGCAAATCTATTTCTTCATGTATTCCTTATATACGATCTCCTGCAGCTTCGCGTCCTTCGCCACAA
>CAMWYL010000045.1 GCA_947178465.1 uncultured Lachnospiraceae bacterium
TCGATATACTTTGTAAACCTTATCTTTAAACAACTCTTTCTTATACTCTTTCTCCGAAATCATCCCATAATTTCTACGAAGTTTTAACAAATCCAACCATGCCGCTGCGGAAGCGCTCATCCCTCCAATCGTAAAATTGGTAATCAGATAATCGACCGGGTAAAATTTGACCGCTTCAATCCGGTCCATCCGCAACATAAAATCATAATCCGCCACGCTGATATACTGCAAATCAAAACAGCCAAAATCATCATAAACAGCTTTCGTTACAAAACATGCCGAATGTCCAATCATTTCTTGCCTAAGAAATTTATGAGATTTCCTGTCAATAGAGCATTCTACTCCATTCTTTAAAAAACGTACAAATCCATATAATATCTGATATTTTTCGTCAGTCATGGCATTTATCATATGTTCGACCGCCATAGGCTCATAAAAATCGTCACTATTCAGTATTCCGATTAGTGTGCCGGTTGTCATATGGATACCCTTATTCATTGCATCATAAATACCCTTGTCCGGCTCAGAAACCAATTTCATCCGCTCCCCAAACAAAGGCCTGTATTCCTCTACTATTGATAATGTTCCATCCACGGATGCTCCATCCACTATAATATATTCAATATCACAATATGACTGCCGTAAAACGCTCTCTATTGTTTTTCTTATTGTCGCTGCACTGTTATAGCAAACGGTTATGACTGATACTTTTGGCCGCACTATTATCCCTCTATTCCGTTCAATTATTATGTTATATAAAATGCTTCTTTATATTATGCATAAATAATATATTACTATACTTTCTTTCATTTTACAATTATATTCCATCCCAAATCCACAACAGACACATGAATGTTTCCATCTCCTAATACAGCCCCAACCGAAATATATGTATATGTTCATATCTTCCGCGAATCCGCATGGCTCCTAAAGTTCCTCCTACCTGTGCGCCTATAAGAGAATCACATGCTCCCAGAATATACGTTGATATAATATAATTACGCATGTCGTCTTCTTTTGTTCCGACACGCTCCCTTTCCTTATCATAAATATCTCCCAGCCAGCAGTTTTTGTTTAATGAGAATCTTTTTCCTTCTGTATAATACAGTTTCTCACCAAAATACTCTTTCAATTTATTTTGGATGTTCTCATCTTCTGTAGACAAATATATTTTGTCAAACTCTCCCCATTCATCCATCTTACTTTCAATTGTTCTAATCAAGAGCTCATTATCGGGAACAATCGCATGCCCTTTGGGTTTTGTGACTATAAAATCTGTCCCTCTGCACTTCAGTCCCAAAACCCTTTCCGTGCCAATTTTTAATCGCTCACACTCCATTAAGTACATGGCTTCTGTTTTCTTGTTTAATTTAATATATTTTTCCACTATATTATGATTATCCCACACTTTCTCCGGGTCAGCCCATTCTTCTCCCGGCACCTCCCACTCGCCCGAAGACATAATCACATTTCTACTCTTATATACCTCGTCCACACTAACATCCGTTGTCTGAAGGAAAAAATATTCCCACGCATTTTCCTTCCCTATCTTATCATCCTCCGAAAAATACTTATTGGGATAGTATTGCCAATCAACAACCGGTTCTGCTCCGATACTGTCTGCCATATTCAAATGGTAAGTAACATAATTAATCACAGCATATAATCCCATTTCTGCCTGAGGGCATCGAATAACATAAAATAGCCTATCCGGATTTCTCCTCCCAAAGGCAGCCTTACACTCAAAGCATATATTATGAAAAAGCATTTCTCTAATTCTTCTACAAACTCTATTATTCAGGTTTATGAGTTTTAAACTAATACTAATATTATACATCCTTACCAAAATGCCCATCAAATAACACATCATATTTCCTGTTCTCCAATTGTATTCTATCAGTTTTTTTAAAAGTCTGTATTATCCTATCTGTAAGATTGCACTACATGTGTCACAACTGAATATTTAAAAAGACGGAAACACCAACTCTGTGTTATATTTTAATCTTCAAACCAAAATCTAACCAGAAGAAGGTATCCCCGCATGCCAAGTATAACACAAGATATGAAGTTTCGTCTATCCTTAATCAATTATACCCACAAATATGGTATCACTAAAGCTACCGTTAAAAACAACAGTATATTCTATAACCCATTCTACTTTACAATCATCTACGATCTTGAATCTCCTGCCAATCACACCTCAGTTGTATATATCGTCATTCACAAGAACAAGTATTCTATTCTCTGTTCTTAAAATATTCTATCGTCTTACGCAGACCGTCCTCCAACTGTACCGTCGGCGCCCAATCCAATTCCCTCTTTGCCAAATCTATAATCGGCTTGCGCTGCATCGGGTCATCCTGTGGCAACGGTCTGTATACAATCTTTGACTTAGAACCTGTGAGTCTTATGACCGTTTCTGCAAGCTGCAGCATCGTAAATTCGCCCGGATTCCCCAAATTAACCGGTCCGGTAAATCCATCCCTACTATTCATCATCCGCATCATTCCGTCAATCAGATCATCCACATAACAAAAGCTTCTGGTCTGCATGCCATCCCCATAAATCGTGATGTCTTCTCCCGCAAGTGCCTGAACAATAAAGTTAGACACCACCCGTCCGTCATTGGCACTCATCCGCGGTCCGTATGTATTAAAGATACGGATTACCTTAATATCAACCTTATGCTGTCTGTGATAATCAAAAAAGAGCGTCTCTGCCATTCGCTTCCCCTCATCATAGCAGGAGCGTGGGCCTATGGGATTAACACAGCCCCTATAGGATTCCGGCTGTGGATGCACCTCAGGATCCCCATACACTTCACTGGTGCTGGCCTGCAAAATTCTTGCCTTCACCCGCTTTGCAAGTCCCAATGTGTTCAAAGCGCCCATAATGCTTGTTTTCCCTGTCTTTATGGGATCATACTGATAATGAACCGGACTTGCAGGACACGCCAGATTGTATATCTGATCCACTTCTATATAGATTGGCTCCGTGATATCATGCCTGATAAATTCAAAATACGGATTGCCCATCAGATGACGAATGTTTTCTTTCCTGCCCGTAAACAGATTGTCTAAGCAGATTACATCATTCCCCTGCTCAATCAGACGGTCACACAAATGCGAACCCAAAAATCCCGCCCCTCCGGTTACCAAAACTCTGTTTCTCTCCATCACTTTTTACTCCTTACCTTTTATTTCTCAAAAACAGATTTATTGATATCCAATCCCAATATCTGTTTCAGCTTTACAATATGTCCATGTTTATTTGCTTTTATAAAATATCTCCTGTCAAACGCCCTATCCCACATAACATCTGCCCTATGGCGAAGCGGGAAGCGTATCGGACGCACCTCCTGCTTTAACCATTTCGGAGTCTTATTCGTATGCGTGGATTCCTCTTGAAACCCGATGTTAAAGACGTGACTTTCTGCCGGAACAATATTCATTTTATCATACAATATACCTGCATACATAAGCTGATAGTCCCATGTATCAAACGCATGCCGATATAATGATTCAAATTCTGCCATATAGACCCAATACGCTCTTAACGGAAAGACTTTTTTAAAAACAGGGTTCTTTCTGTTCTCGGGCAACGTCTTCATATCATAATCATACAGCTTCCATGCACGCTTCCATGTTGCCCATCCCCATATAAATGGAATCTTTGAGAACAGATACTCCTCTTTACTGTGATAGCAACTTGCAAGCGGATTATTGCCGCTTATCAACATTATTCGCTCATCGTTCCTGTAATGTGCCAGCATTTCCTGACAATACCGAAAGAAGGAAGGATCAGGCACACAATCATCCTCTAAGATAATCGCTTCTTCCTCTGTTTCAAATACCCAACTAATTCCACTGCAAATCCGCCTTCCGCACCCCATATTCTCCGATGCATAATTTTTGTGTACCTCACATTCCCAATCAATATGTTGTTCAATATAATTTCTTACAGCCGCTACCTTTTCCTTCTCTCCCGTCACTTGCTCTCTTGCGCTGTCCGCCACGATGTACAGCTTCTGCGGTTTTGCTTCCCTGATTTTTTCAAAAACTTTTTTCGTTGTATCCAAGCGCTTAAAAACACAAAAAACCACCGGTACCGTTAAGTTGAATTCCGACATATGTTCTCCTTAGCATCTTTACTGATTTTATATTCCACAACACTATATTATTCTGATTTGCCGTTCTTTCTATTCCATATCCACACAATTGCCATAACAATTAATTCTACCGCAGCACACGTTGATAAATATCAAGATATTGACGACAGACATTCTCAACAGAGAAATTACTGTATGCATACTCCGATATTGTTTTCGTCGAATATTCCTGATAGGTCTTGACCATTTTGACAATCCCCTCATAAAGCGCTTGTTCGCTTTCTTTCTCGACCAGTATTCCCACGTCTTTCGTAATAATAGAATCCGGTCCCCCACACCGTGTCGCAACCACCGGCTTTCCACACATCATTGCCTCCGCCGTAGCACAACTAAAGGATTCGAAAATACTCGCACAAACAAAAAAATCCATCTCATTTACTATATCATATACCTTCTGTCTTTCGCAATACCCATGAAAAACACAGTTGTCCCTAATCCCCAATTCACTTGCGACGTTTTCATATTCCTGCCGGTATTCACCATCTCCCACAAAGTGCAATACAACAGAATATCCCTCTTCCAGCAGGCGCTGCAGAACAGGCAAAACAAACTGAAGCCCCTTAATATATCTGTCATATAATCCTGCAACCATCACCATATTTACAGTATCCTCTCTTCTGTAAATATTCTCCGTTTTTTTCACCTTCAATTTCTTTATTCCATTATAAACCGTATGAAATTGGAACTGCGGAAATATCTTTGACAAATCCTCCGTCAGACTCTCAGACACACAGGTATTATAACAACTATGTGCATATACGCGCTTCGCATAATAATAATGCGGAAAGGCTTGTACTCCTGATGCCTGAACTGTGGAATGTTCCGAAATAATCACCGGAATGTGAAATATTTGACCAAGCATGACCGCAAATCTCCCGGCTTCTGTCGCCACCTGCCCATGAATAATATCCGGTTTAAATTCTTTTACTATTCTCCGCATAGCGGAAAGCATATATCTGCGATTCCTGATTTTCCTTTTCAGTTCATATTGCGAACGGTATGTCATAATCCCCCATTCCCGCTCGGCCGTATAAGGTTCTTTAATATTTCTGTCATAGGGATAATAAATCGCACAGTTACAATGCTTCTTCAGTTCCTCCGCCAATTCATAATGAAATCTCCCTCCTGTCAGCATTTCGCCTTGCGGACTATACCAGCTTACCATTAACAATATGTTCATATTGGTCATTATTCCTTTCGGTTTTTCTTTTTAAATTATTCCCCAACTTTTCTTAAACATCCTCATTTCAAATAATCACTGTCAATACACAGAGCTACTTGTTGATAAAGTATACAGCAAGCAACAATAAAATGGAATCACATCCTAGAACTTTCTCCTCTCAATTACAATATATTATGCAGCAAAGTTCACCATCGCACTCTCTTATCGCCCTATTATTTTCCTAAGAAATGTCTTATTCATTACCAGACAACATATACCCAATATAAACAAAATCAACGGCATACTAAGAATCTTACACAAATACTCATATGAACAAACTCTTTGCATACGCACAAGCACCACATGAATCACTAATTGATTTAAACATACATATACAATTGAATTTTTTCCAATAAATGTAAATATACTCTTTATCGGATCGGGAAGCTTCTTGTCTAACCACTTTGAAATGTTAATGCCTACTATTATTGATCCGATTGCATTCATCCAGAATAACGGAACTACTGCATAGTCGCTCGCTCGCATATTAATACACCCATTCTTAAATATCAGCACTGTTATTATCCCTCCACACGCCACACTAACTGTCAAAGGCCGATTAAACAGCCATCTAACAAATGCCTTTTCCCTATTGGAAAATAACAAATGACCGATATGATATAATCCCAATCCGACAAATGCGGCTCCAATTGCAAACGGCAGTTGTGTCTCAAATATGTACAGTTCTGCATTTCCAAATAATGCCATCACAATTACCAATACGAGAAATACCTTCCTGTTTTTTATGAATACCACCATCATAAAATACATTATTTCAGTCAAAAATAAGGAAGTCAGAAACCATAATGCCCCCGCAATCGGAAGCTCATATGTATTCACTCCAAAAATGTACGTTAAGGGCAGCAATAAGTCGACTCCGTCATTCTCTCTGTTCCATTTGACCCATATCAAATAATGTAATATCGCAAAAAACACATACGGAATAATAAGAGTCCGCACCTTCCTCGTTACATAACTTACTACGGTTGTTTTCTCTGCCTGTTTGTCATTGAAAAACATACCCGAAACAAAATAGAACATCGGCATATGAAAAGCGTGAATAAAATGATCAAATGTAACCCCAAAATATACATGTCCCATAACCATTATAATGATACCAATACCACGAAATATGTCTATACTATCAATTCGGTTCTTTTTCATTTACCACCTCCTCATTTGTGATTTCTTTCACAATCGTTTTCCCCATGCTTACAGCCTTCTCCAAACGCAATGTCTTTGCACTCACTCCTTTACCGCTATTCCGTTTTCATAGTAATATATTTGATAATCCTCCGTCTCAAAAAGTCGATCAGGAGTCCCGAAGCTATCGCGAATCATCTCATCCGACCAGACCCGATAATCTCCATTTATCTCAACAATATAATTTACAGGAGCATAAAATCCCAAATCCATTCCCTCTTCCGCCGACCAATCACGTCCTTCCAGTACCGCATATTCTCCATTCATAAGTGCTGTGAGACTCGTCGAAAACCAATGCCAACCGATGCCATTTCCCAATTGATTATCCATAATCGTGTTTGCAATCTCTGTAAATATCCTCTCATATTCTGCATGATAGGAATCATCTCTCCATGCGGGTCTTACCTCGATTAAAATACACAGCAAAAAACCGATAACCACTGTTCTCTTTATGTATGTTATTCCCCAATCACATTTCTCTACTATCTTATCTGCATTCCGACACAATAATATTACTCCATAAAACAATACCATCGTCATGTACCGGATACAGTTTATATTATTTCCATATTGAGAAAACACCACCATTAAGACATTAAACAGCATTCCATATGATACAATCAGGCTGATATAGTCAAGCTTTTCATCCTTTCGAAATGAAAAAAAAATATAATATATGGCACTCCCCATAATAAGCAGCAATATTCCTGTTCTTATTATACCCATTAGCGTATTTACGGACAAAATTCCATATTCAGAAAACTCAGCATTATATAATGCTAACAACTCCGTTATTGTATTGGAAATGTTCCTCCATACATCGGAATATTTGCAAAAGCCTATATTACCATAAATTCCACCACCACTCCAATTACCATAGTACAATTCCGTTCTCTTAAACAGCGCTCTAATCGGAATATGAAATATACTAAAAGCTCGTACCAACATTACAGCCATAAGAATAATCAGCACTAAATTTATAAGGTATCTTTTATTTGTTTTCCACAAACGCACTCCTCCCATGCACAACACCGGAACACAAAACCCTATTATATACAACAAATCAGTCCGTCTACATATAACAAGTCCTACCAATACGACTAATGCTGCAATCTTCCCCCATCTTGGTAAGCGTTCCCGGAGCAATAGTTCAAACAAAAAAAGCCCACACAGCGATGTCACAAGCGAATCTGTATGCATATCAAAGGGATACACATGATACAGTGTAGTGTGAAAACCGCAAAGCTCGCTGGAACCCGGGTTCAATATCACTGCCAAAAACACAAACAATGGCAATAAATACCAATTAATTCGTTGTTTCCGCGAAGAGAACAGGGCTAAAACTGCAGTAAAGCTTAGAATAACAAAATACATTAAGGTACGATAAACTCTTATACTCACATATCCTGCACCAAATAGTTTGTAGCACATCTCCGCTAATACCTCGGAAAAAAACATATGATCCTTTGAAACATGGTAATCAAATTTATCTGCCCAATAATATCGCAATGTCATATATAAATCCTCCGGATCAGGCCAAAAACTCAAATGTAATCCATAATAATAAATTGCTCCTGCCACTACCAATAAGAATAAAACTATCCACTCTACTTTTTTACTACTCCTCATCAATATTATCTTACCCTCTCTCTATTTAGTATAGTAATAATCTGAGTCTTCTCCTAATCGTAATTCAAGCATCAGATTTCCAGATATTCTCTATTATAACAAGATCTAGTATAAATGCAAAGTGCCGTAATCAGCTTTCGCACCCATCCGATTCGACAAATGCAGATCCAATTGCAAATGGAAATCAAGTCTCAAATATGGGCTGCATTTCCCTCTTATTTTAACGTGTCGTTTAAATCTCATTTACGGCTAATTAATATTTTATCATATCACACTGGCAAATTCACCTATTATTTTCAAAAATACTGTATTCGGAGACAGATATATGTTATACTATATTATATTTAATCTTTGGAATATTGGTATTGATTTTGTGTCTTAGCGGCTTTTCAAACTACAGTTCTAAGTTTACCACCAACTTTTCCTTCTTTAGGAATTTGCAACATTATCATACCATACCGGGAAGTGAGGGAAAATACACATATGGTTGACAACTCTTACACAAGCAAGCTTCAAGAATATAACCGAATCAATAACTCCTTTGACAAAACTCTTATTTTTCACGTTGGTGTAAGCGCAGGCTTTCACTCGGAAGTAGATGCAATGATGCAATGCATGTTATACTGTTACTGCGAAAAAATTAAGTTTGTTTTATATGCTGATGATGCAAATTTTGCAGGCGGACACGGGTGGAGTGAATTTTTTGTGCCTTTTTGTGAACAAACCCATGACCCTTTAAATAAAATTGCCAATCCAAGATATGAGGTGAAGCCCCATAGATTGGACAAGCGCTTCTTGTCAGTTCTCTTAAAGTATAAATTGAAGGCAGACTATCTGACGGCAGATATTTTTAAAAAATGTATTCCCAGATCGTATAGCACTCAGTTTAGAGTAGACTGGCCCTTATTCAATATAAACGGCACTCCTTTAAACGAGTTCGCAAAGCTCAGAGATATTGCGTTGCATTATAATAGCAGAACCAAAGCAGAAGTCACAGAATTAATCCAATCAATCAGATTACCCGAAAACTATACTTCTATTCAATTTAGAGGCGGAGATAAGATTCTTGAATATGGGGAATTAATGGACACCGCCAAAATTATTAATAAAATCGAACATTATAAATTAGAGATTGACAATTTATTTATATTTACAGACGATTACAAGTATGTCCAAGAAGTAAAAAAATTACGTCCCGACTGGACAGTTTTGACATTAACAGGGGAAAACGAAAAGGGATATAATAACGAAGAATTCAACAAACTAACTTGGCCCCAAAAAAGAACTCATATGATTAAATTGTTTGCAATGATTGATATTTGCATTAGTTCAAAACTTCACTTGGGATGCGAACAAACATGTGTAAATAATTATATTAAATCTGTCAAAAACGGAAAAGGGTATATACCCATAATGGATAGGGCAACCCTCCGCGTGTGAATAAAAGTCTGTAAATGCAGACCTTCTATGATAATGATTGAACTGAAGGCTCTTAGATGAGCTTCCAATCCTTGCTTGTTTATAACCGTACATGGCAGTGTATGTCATGAGCAGGTGATGGTTTCCTCCTGTTTCCCGGTAACTCTTATGAGCTCTATTCCGGTAATCATCCTTCATACAGGATGCTCCGTTCTCCATAGACCCGCCCCTGGTTGCGTATCGGCACTGTCCATTTTTTTGCAGCTTCAAAAGCAGACAGCCAGAGTGCTTTCAGCAGGGACACCGTCACTTGGAAATACGTTGCACTGGCGGTTCAACTTTCGATATGTTGCATTCAGGCTTTCTATCGCATTTGTGGTATAAACGACTTTCCTTACGGTGGCGGAGAATTTAAAGATTGAAAAACGGCATCCGGTTCTGCTTCCAGCTCTTCATTGAGTTCGGGGATTTTTCACTCCATTTTTCCATTACACTTTCCAACGCATCCAATGCTTTTTCTTCTGTTGGTGCCTGATAGATTGTCTTCAGGTCCGCACAGAAGGACTTTCAATCTTTATCCGACACATATTTCATGGTATTTCTGACCTGATGGACTATACAACGCTGATACTCAGTCTTCGGAAATGCGGCCGCAACCACCTCCTTCATGCCACTCAAGCCATCAGCACAGAGCAGCAGGATATCCTTCACACCGCAGTTCATCAGACCGTTCAGGACAGAAAGCCGGTATTTTGAGCTTTCATGCCCACCTACCTCTATGATCAGCATCTCCTTGTATCCATCGGCATTGATACCAAGAATGGCACCGTTGTCACGAACAGGGTAATGGATTGCATCGATATATAAGACAGATATACTTCTGAAAGGAATCGGTTCTGCCAATCCTCAATCTCGCAGTATAATCTTTTCCGTAACGTCCGAAATAAAGCCCTCTGAGGCTTCAAATCCATAAATATCCTCAAGAGTATCTAAAATCTGCTCGGTAGTCATGCCTTTTGCATACATGGAGATGATCTTCCAGTCAATATCCGAAATGTCTTTCTGACGTTTTTCACCACCTGAAGCTTAAAAGCAAATCTACGGTCCTGAGGGGCTTCGATTTCCATGCTGCCATAGCGGCTGTTGATCTGTTTGGTCTTATATCCGTTACGGTAATCGTCACTGTCTAACCGTTGTGATTCGGAGTAAGCCTGATAGTCATATTTCAACTTCCATCATTTTTTGATAGTGCTACCTGAATATCTTGAGCAGTTTCAATGCAGTACTCCTACAACATCATTCCTTGAATGATGTTGTGTTTCCCATCCGTCATGGTTTTTCTGCTTGCCATAATGTAATAGGCCTCCTATGATTTAGCTTTTATCACAGAAGACCTATTCCCTTATAGCTATTTACATGAAATTTTCCACAGGCTCTTTTTTAACTTTAACCACCACTCATATAATGTATAAAACAAACTGTCCACCCATTGCAAATCCTTTACATCATAGTGAAGCATATTATAATGGTGTTGCCGCCGTCTTTTATGCTTTTCCGAAACAGAGATATCATACAAAAACAAATCTTCTCCTTTGACATCATAATAATAATTCAATTCCGGTGGTCTTAGCTCTAAGCCATATGATTTTACAATCCTATATGGCAGATCTGCACTGCTGAAACATAAGTCATACGATGCATAGTCACGATGCAGTCCATAATAATCAATACATATTTTACAGCCCGGATGTTCTTTTTCTAATCTGCTTTTTAGGTCAACGCTCTCAAAAAAAGCATCATACTTTAACGCATTCTCAAATTGAGGGAAATTAAATTCCTTATCACCATAAAAGAGCGGAACTTGAAATGAGGAGGAGGCCCTGGAAACATGAACACCAACACTATGAAAATTTGTGGACAGAGAATCATAAGGAGTTAAATAATACTTTCCCTTTTCCACAATATAATAAAGAAGATATTTGCTACGAGAATTTTCCCATTCATAAACCGCATGTGGAACGTTATAATCATAAGGCAAATTCTCTTCTTTTTGCCTATACCACTCCTTAAACTCTTTCCACCGTTCTCCAATAAAGCATTCTCCCCAAGAACATTCTATTTGTGATATAAATGCATCATACTCATTTTTTAGTGGCACAAACACCCGATTGCTATAGCCATTCCATACCTGGCTATACAAGGATACCGCAAAAACGCGCTCATCATCTTTATAAAAATTAACTGCCTGCTTTACATATTTGTAAAAATAAGGTGATGGGATTATATCATCCTCAAAAATAATTGCCGCTCCATATTCCATTGATAAATCAGCACATTGTATAATATGCTTTCTTAATCCCAAATTTCCGCTATATGTCTTTACAAGCTTTTCTCCATGTGTCCATACAAATTCACGTGCCAATTCCGTTACTTTATCGTCTCCACCGTAATCAATACTAATGACCAACAAGACCTCGTCTTCATAATAAGCATTCTCCAATGCATCCAACAATCTTCCCAATGAGTCAAGCCTATTATATCCAATCGCGATTATTACAGGTTTAATTTCCATCTATCCTCTCCTCTTTAATGGAAAACACTTTACATTTCTATATATAGCATAAGCAATATCAAACATTTTATTTACCCATTTTGATATAGTAACTTTATTTTCATATATTCTAGTTTAAATGGCAAAAAATTTCAACATTTTTTTGAACATTTTTCCCATTTCAGCATATTTGCCAATCATCTTTTATAACTTTAGAATCTATTGTGACAAATACACCATATGGATACGCAAATACCTCAGGCACAATTCCAAACCTTTTATGAAAAAATCAATTGGGTATGTGTTTCCAAAATAAACTTATCATACTGTAACATTTCTCTTATCATATCGGTTGATAAATACCCTTCAGAATCCAACAAATCGCAAGTTTGAACCACAATAAAGGGAATTTCCTTTTCTCTCAAAAATCCAAACAATTTCTCATTCACACCATTATACGCATCATCAAACGTCACCAAAATTTTTGATTTATCCTTCCCTTTAACAAAATTATTTATATTACATAACCTAAAACCATAAAGCAATAATGTTTCAATCATGCCCTTAAAAGCTCCGGCTGTTATCGAATACTCCTTATTCTTCGCCATATCGACATCATCAACTATTTTATGAAACATTAATACACAACTTCTGTTTTGGTTAAATTTGCTTGTTCTCTCTATAAAATTTGGAATATAATATCATGACATGTCCAC
>CAMWYL010000046.1 GCA_947178465.1 uncultured Lachnospiraceae bacterium
CAGCAGGATCAGCAGCATGGAGCACCAGCTTGCGGCCGTCTCCTTGTCAATGCCAAACCTGTCCCCTGCCATACTCACGATGAACTGACCGATGCAGCAGATGACTCCTCCCATAACAAAGGCCTTCGCCATCTGCAGCGGCAGATTGGTCTTTGGCGAATTTTTCTCCACGTAATCCTGATATTCCTTGATTTTCTGTTGTGATGCCATTGTTTTCTGCTCCTTTCCCATACCATGCTATTCTATCAACGTGAAAAATCCCATCATAAAATATATCAGCGAACCGACAACCTTTCCGAGTGCCACCGAGAGCACCACAATACTCAATCCCTTTTTCAGCTTGACGCGCCGCGCGAAAATCGGAATACCGTCAAGCACCTCCGCAAGCGCAATCGACAGGCATCCGACAAAGATGCCGGCAAAGATACCTATCAGTATCAATAGGCCGCTCAAAACGGGTCCCTTTACTGACACTCCTGTCATAAGCCGACCGATAGAGCCCTTAATCGGAAATACACTCAGCGCTCCCGCCAAAATAGAGCCGAACACGATACATTCCTCATAAAAAATCTCACATCTCGCCGTGTTGGTTCTCCCCGCAAACCGCGGCACCAGTCCCACCACAAAAAGTACGGTAAACACGCCTGCCGATACCATCATGCCCGAGCTGATTCCCGTGATCCAGATAAACAGCGTTTTTAAAATCATTTCGACACATCCTCTTCTATTTTCTGTCTGTCCGCCATTTCCACGATTGCCTGATTTACGTCGCGCTCATAATTGCGCATCTCTACCTCCAGCGGTGTCGGGTCCGTGGTCAGTTTCCTTCCGCCTATGTGATTATAGAAAATAATGATTCCCGCTGCCAATCCGATACTGTAGGAGATTTCCAGAGATGTATAGCCGTCTGACGCTGTTCCCGTAACCAGCTCATAAATTCTTCCAAGCACATCCGAAATCCCGATATCGTTGTGAAATGCCATAATCGTAAAGCCGGATCCGAAGAAACAGATCAGTGCGACAAACGCAATCTTAAAGATTTCTACAATGCCCTCTTTCTGGCCGGGCTTATCCTTCTCCAGGGAGGCTTTCTCGATAATAATGTCTGTCTCTCCGATGCTCTCCACCGTTATTCCCTGACACAGATTTGTCAGCAGCTCAATCACCTTGAGCATGCTGATGACAACGCGTGCCGGCTGTCCTTTTTTGAAGCGGTGTATCTTCAAGGCATTTGCCTTCGCCTGAACCACCTCATCCTCACAGTAAATGCTTGCCACGTCGCAAAGCTCTACGTCCTCCTTGTCCACCGCCACATTCTGTTTTGCCATAATGTACAATGTTGTATTTGCCACAAAAATAACCATGCCTTTCCGCTATACTGAAATATACATGGTTATTTTTCGCAGCTATTCTTTTTCTTATTCAAAATTCATTTTCAAACTTTATTCTTTTATAAGCCTGATTGTGGCAGACGCCGCACCGCTCAGACCGTGAATATGGCGCTTATCCCTGCGGAATGCTTCGAGATAATCCCAGACCTCGCCCGTTATCCGCTCGCCCGGCCAGACCACCGGAATCCCCGGCGGATATGGCGCGATCATCTGTGCGGATATTCTGCCCGCGGCATCCCTCCACGCGATATCACAGGTTTCAGAGAAGTATGCCTCCCGTGGGGTCATACACTGCTCTGGGAGCGCAGGAAGCCTCATGGGAGCATATCCAAGTCTGTCCTTCCGCGAATCCTCCCAAGGACGGACCTGGCAAATCCGCCGACAGGCAGCTGTCAGGCGGTTCATATCCAACTCTGTATTGGCGTAGGTCACAATTGCCAACACATTCTCATAATCCGCAAGCTCCACGTTTACCGCGTCCGTCTCCAGCAGCTGCTTCTCCAACGCATAGCCGGTCATTCCCAGCTCCTTTGCCGAGATAACCAGCCGCGTGCCATCCACGCCCGCAATTCCTGACACTTGTGTCACTTCTTCACCCATGCAGCGCAGCCCCGGAATTTCCCGAAGCGCACTGCGTGCACTGTCCGCCAACAGCAGCGCCCGCTCCATCATCTGCGCCCCGTTCATGGCAAGCTCATACCGTGCGCAGTCCAGCGAGGTCATCAACAGATAATTCGGGCTGGTGCTCTGTACGAGCTGCAGGTTCTCCATGACCCGTGCGAGACACTCCTCCCTGATACCGTGCGATTTGATATGCAGTACGGAGCTCTGCGTCAGCGCACCAGTCACCTTATGCATACTCTGAACGCACATATCCGCACCCGCCGCAAGCGCTCCCATCGGCAGCCGCTCGTGAAAATACATATGCCCGCCATGCGCCTCATCGACCAGCAGCAGTGCATTGTGCGCATGACAGATTTCCGCAATCCGAGCCAAATCGGACGCAACGCCGTAATAGTCGGGACTTACCAGAAACAACGCCTTCGCATTCGGATGTTCCATAAAAGCACACCGCACCACTTCCGGTGTGATTCCCCCTTGGATTCCCCACTCCTCCAAAACCTCGGGCATCACATGGACCGGCCTTGCCCCCGACAAGACCAGCCCCATCATCGCCGACTTGTGGGCATTGCGGGCAATCAGGATTTCCTCCCCCTCCGACGCCGCGCTCAGCATCATCGCCTCATTCCCACAGGTGGTCCCGTTGACAAGAAAGAAGCTCCTGTCCGCCCCGTAGAGCGCTGCCAACAGCGTCTCTGCCTCCAGAATTGCCCCCTCCGGACTGTGCAGGTCGTCCGTATACGGCGTCTCCGTCACGTCATACGCAAAGATTTCCGTTCCTACCCGATTGGTCCAGCGGGTGCTTATTCCCCTGTCCAGACGGTGCCCCGGTATTCTGAAATATGCCGGATTGGTATCAATAAAGCTGCTGATTGCGTCAAGCAGCGGCGTGCTGTTCTGATTCATCATTTCCTCCGTCTCTTTTACTCCGCAATAATGTAACAAGTATAACACATTATCACGGTTTTGTGATAAAATAAAGCTGCATAAAACGATAACATCACAAAACGGAGGGACGAGCATGTCATACCTTTACGAAACACATCTTCATACGACTGCCGCCAGCGCGTGCGCACGAAGTGCCGGGGCGGATTACATATCCTTTTATAAGGAGCTGGGTTACACCGGCATCATCGTCACCGACCACTTCTTTAACGGCAACTGCAGCATCCCCAAAAATCTCCCCTGGGAGGAGCGCGTCGATTTGTTCTGCCGCGGCTATGAGGACGCTAAGATGGAGGGCGACAGGCAGGGCTTACAGGTATTCTTCGCATGGGAAGCACGGTTTAACGGGGACGAATTTCTTGTCTATGGATTGGACAAAAAATGGCTTCTGGAACACCCCGATATGATGGAATGGGACCACATCACACATCACGAAAAAATCCGCGCGGAGGGCGGTCTGGTCGTACAGGCGCATCCCTTCCGGGAACGCGGATATCTGTCCGAGGTCTATGTCCACCCATATCAGTGCGATGCCTTTGAGGTCGCCAACGCCGGAAATCCGCACGAGCAGAACCGCATGGCCTACCGCTACGCGAAGGAGCATGGCATCCTTATGACCGCAGGCTCCGACATTCATCAAGTGGGGCACACCGACAACGGGCGCATTTACGGAATGGAATTTGACGAACCGCTCCGGAGCATCGGAGACTATGTCAGGCACATAAAAAGCGGTACAGGATATGCACTCCATGTACCGCCCCGGGATATCGAATGGGTTTCGGGAACCACAAACCATCTTCCCGTATTTATTTTTGACAAAGAGAACCGTCCCCGGCCCACAAACAGCACAGAGCAGATATTCACGCTCTGATTGTGCCTGTTTACGGCCGGCACATTAATGGCGGAACCATGTACTCTTGGTAAACAAAATCAGAATCGGGAAAATCTCCAGCCTTCCCGCGAGCATGTCCAAAATCAGCACCAGCTTGGAAAATCCGCTGAAACCGCCGTAATTGCACACGGGACCCACGGCCTCCAAGCCGGGTCCTATATTGTTAAAGCAGGAAAGCACCGCCGTAAAATTCGTCGTCACGGAAAATTTGTCGATGGAAACCAATATGAAGCTGAAAAACAGGATAATCACGTAAGCCGACAAATACGCATTGGTATTTTCAAGGACATTCTCCTCCATCATACGTCCGTTTACCCGCACGACCTGCACCTTCTGCGGGGATAAAATCTTCCTTACATTCCGCCGCAGGCTCTTTAATATCAGCAAAACCCTCGCACACTTAAAGCCGCCGCCGGTACTGCCGGCACTCGCACCGATTACCATCAGCCCCAAAAGGATTGCCTTGGAAAATCCCGGCCACAAATCGAAATCCGTGGTCGCATATCCCGTCGTCGTCACAATACTCGCCACCTGAAACGCCACATGACGGACCGTTTCCTCAACTGTCGCATAAAACCCTCTCAGATTGATGCAGATAAGCAGAATGCTGCCCGCTACCACACCAAGATAAAGCCGAAGCTCCTCATCCTGAAACACGCTTTTTACCTGCCGAATCAGAAGCATGTAATAACAGCTGAAATTGACACCGAACAAAAGCATAAATACAGTACAGACATTCTGGATATACGGGCTGTAGCCCGCCATACTGTCATTCTTGATGCCAAAGCCGCCTGTGCCTGCGGTGCCAAGTGCCGTACATACCGCATCAAACAGCGGCATACGGCCGATCAGTAAAAATACGATATTGAGTATCGTCAGGAGAATGTACATTAAATACAGGATTTCCGCCGTCTGCTTCATCTTCGGCACAAGCTTCCCCACCTTAGGGCCCGGGCTTTCCGCGCGCAAAATATGCATGGTAAAGCCGGTATTTTTGGCCCCCGCCGAACTGATGGCAAGCACAAACACCAGCACACCCATTCCGCCCAGCCAATGCGTAAAGCTCCGCCAATACAGCATTCCCTTTGACAGACTCTCCACCTCAGGCAGGATAGAAGCTCCCGTCGTGGTAAATCCGGATACGGTTTCAAACAGCGCGTCCAAATAGCTCGGAATCTCCCTTGACAAATAAAAGGGCAGCGCTCCCAGAATACTCATCACAATCCAGCTGATTCCTACACATACCAGTCCTTCCCGTGCACGGAAGTTCTTTTTGCTCTTTCTGCTGATTCCCAAAAGCGCCAGCGCAATCACCAATGTCGCACACACGCTCAGCATAAAGCCTCTGCATGATTCTCTCTCCTGCAGGAACAGGCTTATCAGCATCGCAGGAACCATAAATACAGCCTCTACCAGCAGAATATATCCGATAAACCTTCCCATCATCTTATAATTCATATGTCTTCTTCCTTCTAATTCTCAAAAATATCATTCAACTGATAAATAGCCTTTCCGGCAGTGGAAACGATAATGACTGTATCACCTTTTTCAAAGCTTGAATCACCGTTCGGTATCTGAAGCCGCACTCCGTTACTGATACATACGATCAACACGTTCTTTTTTATTTTTAATTCTTTTAAGGGTCTGCCACAGTATTTCGTCCCCTCATCCACCAGAAATTCCATCGCCTCAACCTGTCCGTCCGCAATCAGGTGAACCGCAAGGGCGGCACCCGTCTGATTCTTCATGGCACGCACAAATCTCACAATCGTATTGCAGCAAAGCTCCTTCGGACTTATAATACTTCCCAAATCCAGCGAATCAAGCATGGTATTGTTCTCCAGCCTGCCCAGCTTCGTAATAACCTGCGGAACCCCGCAGCTCGAACCGTACAGGGATATGATCATATTTAACTCGTCCACCCCTGTCAGCGTCACAAGCGCATCACAATCAGATATCCCTTCATCGTCCAACAGAAATTCCCTTGACGCATCGCCGTTGACTATGGACGCCCCGGGTAACAGATTGGCAAGATTCCGGCAGCGCTCATAGTCCTGCTCAATAATCTGTACGCTGATACCATTCTTCAGCAGCAGCTGTGCCAGATAATAGCTCAACCTTCCGCCACCGCAGATAATGACTCTTTTGGCCTTATGTGTGATAATGCCAAGCTGCTTCAAAAGCTGGGTAAGCGTATTGGTGGATGCCGTGACAAACAGCCTGTCACCCTCTCGCAGCACAAAATTGCCATCCGGTGCGATTGCCTTGCCGTTTCGAAGCACCGCACACACCAATATCTTGCACTTTACAACGTTTGGCAGATCATTTAACGCAACATTACACAGTTTATGCTCCGCATCTACGCGAAGCTCCACAATTTCCACTCGCCCTTTGGCAAAGGTATCCCGCTTCAAAAATCCCGGATACTTTATCAGCCGCTCTATTTCCATCGCCGCGCGTCTTTCCGGATTCACCATCATGGAAAGCGCGAACAGTTCTCTCATTTTATAAATCTGCTCCGTATACTCCGGATTGCGTATTCTGGCAATCGTGTGTATATCAGGATTCATACCATGCGCGGTCATACAGCACAAAAGATTGACCTCATCCGCATTGGTCACCGCAATCAGAAGGTTCGCCTCCCGCACACCGGCCTGATCCAACACCTCCATGGAAGCGCAATTCCCCTGAACCGACATCACATCATATTTCTCTTCACTTACCTCAAGCACCTTGTGGTTTGCATCAATGAGAGTCAGGTCATATCCCTCCGCCGAAAGCTGTCTGGTAAGCATCACTCCCACTTTTCCGTTTCCTGCAATGATTATTTTCAAAACCCTTTCCTCCCCTTCGAACAGTTTTGCGCAACTCAAGGTATATTATAACAGATACTTTCCAAAAAACAACGCCAAAAAACAACGCCGAAAAAGGACTCCACTCAGTGAAGTCCTCTTTCAGCATTCATTGATTTCTTATTCCGTAACAGCCTCTGCTGCCTTTGTCACATTCATTCCTTCCGGTTCTTCTGACGTTTCCTGCGGATAGAGCTTATTCTTTACAGCCTCAATCAGCTCCTCTACCGTATCCGCCTGAAGCTTCTCATAGCGCTTCTCTTCTTCCTTCTTACGCGCATCCCGCCGTTCCTGAATACGCTCCTCCTGTCTCTTCTCCGCAATCTTTTCCTGCTGTGCCTTTGCCCGTTCCGCGCTGCTCTTGGTCATATCCTGCATCAGCTTTACTGCATAGGAAACCTTGCCGTCCTTGTCGATGGAGATGCTAAAGCCGGTAACCTTATCCGCGTCCTCACCAAGTCCCTGCTTAAACTGCTCGAATTTATCCCCTGCACCGCTGAGTACGTTCTCATACTCTGCTCTTACGTTCTCATCCGCAGCCATCTTCTCCAGAAGCTCCGGATTGATCAGTACGCTGTAATCCTTGGAGGTCTGCCTTGCGTAGTATTCCTCATCCTCGTCTGAAGACCACTCTGCTACCGTGAAGTTCATGTTGCCATATTTTTCTCTCAGCTCTGCCAGAAGCTTCTTGGCCGAATCGCTGAGCTGAATCCCCTCCTGAACGCCGTTTGCATCCAACGGCTTACGTGAGGTCTTATTGCTTGTCGGTCTGTCATAGCCCGCCTTTGCCACACGTGACTGACCGCTCTCATAAGTATCCTTGTCGGCATTCGTCTGTCTTGTGTCAACGGACTCCTTGCTGCTTGCGGTTCTTGCCGCTACGTTCTTTGAAACGATATCCTCGGTAATGCTGCCTGATTGATAAACGTTCGAATTTCCCACTAATGTACTGTAATTGATTCCATTCATTTTGATACCAACCTTTCTGTTTGTATAAAGCTACAACTGCTAAAAGATTTTATATGGCTTCCGTGCCACATATTTACATTTCTATTTTATTTATCGGCAGTTCTCTTCCTAAACTTTATACCCGACTGCTTCTTTTCTCATTTGTAACAGCACTTTCTTTTCCAGCCTGCTTACCTGAACCTGACTCATCCCCAATGCGTTCGCTACCTGCATCTGTGTCTGATTTTCAAAGAAGCGCAGCGTTATCAGTTTCCGCTCCCGCTCGTCCAGAATATCCAGCAACGACTCCAGAAAAAGCTTGTCCAATACCTCCTCGCTTTCCCCCTCACAGCCAAGCATATCCAACAGATAGATTTCACTTCCGTCCGTCTCATACATCGTCTTATAAATCGATTCCACCTCGCGTCCGGACCCCAGCGCCAGCACGACATCCTCCACGGAAAGTTCCGACTCCGCGGCAAGCTCCGCAAGCGTCGGCTCCTGCCCCGTCCTTTGCCGGTAACGCTCCCGTATTCCACGCAGCCGGATCAGGTTTTCCTTAATCCCGCGGCTTACCTTTATCAAGCCGTCATCCCGCAGATAACGCTGTATCTCCCCCATGATCAACGGTACCGCGTATGTGGAAAAACATACGCCGTAATCCGGGTCAAATTTGTCAATTGCCTTTAAAAGTCCTACAGAGCCTATCTGAAATAAATCCTCCGCTTCCGGTCCCCGTGACAGAAACCGCTTCATCACATGATGCACCAAGCCGGTATTCTTGTTGAACAGTATCTCCTTTGCCGCCTTTTCTCCCCCTTGTGCCCTCCGGAAAAGCTCTCTGTCCTCCATACGCTACAGCCTTCCGTCACTGTTCCATACTGCTGCCTGCAATATGGGCTGTGTTCCCTCGCCGCAATGCTCAAAGGACTTCCACATATGTACCTTGGTTCCTTCTCCAGGAACGCTCTCAACCTCTATCCGGTCCATGAAGGCCTCCATAAAAGCAAAGCCCATGCCCGAGCGTTCATTCTCTGAGCCGGTAGTAAACAACGGCTGCATCGCCTGCTCCACATCCGCGATCCCGACACCCGTGTCACAAATATGCACCTCCAGAACGCCGTTCTCACTTAAGGCGGCCTGCATCACGACCTTCCCGCCCTTCTCCTCGTATCCGTGAATAATTGCGTTTGTCACTGCCTCCGATACTGCCGTTCGCACATCTTCAAGCTGTTCCACGGTCGGATCAAGCCTTGCCAGAAACGCTGCGATCACGACTCGCGCAAGTCCCTCATTCTCCGATATCGCATCAAATTCCATGTAGATCTCATTCCTTCTATTCATTGCACTCCTTCTCCTTTCCCTTCTCACGTCAAGACCTCTATTATCGCAGACATTCCCGAGGTCTTGAGCAGCCGGCGCACCCTGTCGCTTGTATTGATGGCATAGACCTTCCCGCCAAAGCACGATATTTTCCTATAGCGCCCGATAATAATACCGATTCCGGAACTGTCCATAAAGGTCGTGTCCTCGAAGTCAAAGACAATATTCCGAACCTTGTCATCCATAATCAGCCTGTCTGCACTCTCCCGTATCCCCGCCGCTCCGTGATGGTCCACCTCGCGCGGCATTCTGATGCATAAATAATTGTCGATGATTGCAAAATCCTCAAGCCTCTGTTTCATATTAATAGCCATGCTCCTTTCTCAACCTGCGAATTTGTGCCCCAAGCACATATTTGCGTGTGAAAAATTCATTTTTCACACTATCTCCATTTCCGCGCACGTTCTTTACGCAACGCATTCTGAATACGCATAACAAACTTTGTGTCAAGTGCGCGCAGACACAAATCGTCATTTCTGCAAAAGAAAAAGAGAACCTGCCGATTTTCGGCCTGTCCTCTTTTGTATTGGCTAACCCCCATGCTGCTTCCCGGCAGCACAAATCATTAATGGGAAGAACGCCGTATTTTAGGCGTTCTTCAGTGTGGAACTTAGAACTTCTTAGCGAAACGCCCACTGGCGTGAGCAAAGCATCGCTCTGCGATGCTTAGAAGTTCTTTCCACACTACTCACCCCTGATTTCTTTTATATAGTTTGCGGATTTCCTTGCCTTCTCCGTATTCGGAAACTGCTCCACCACCTGCTCGTAAATCGGTATCGCAAGGCTTGTGTTGCCGCTTCTGTTATAGGCGTTCCCCAGGTTGTAGAGTGCCTCCCCGTCGTCGGGGGCATACTCCACCGCACGCTCCAAATTCTCTATCGCCACGTCATAATCCTCCGCGCGCAGCGCATCAGAGCCGGCATCATAGCTTTTCTTTGCCACTGTTTCCGCGATTTCATTCTTAATGGTATAGTAAAGATTCCGGAAGCTCTCCGTTGCCTCCTGTTCCAGATATACCCTGTCAATAAGCGCCAGTGTCTCCGCGATCTCCATCTCCGAACCATCGTCCTGAAGATGCAGCAGCGCCGCCTCTATCAAATCTGTATCCGCCTGAAGCGCACTGCCGGTTCCACGCGCGGCGTTCAGACTGTCAGAAAGATCCTCCTTCTCCCGCATCAACGCTTCTATTTGCGCGTTTAGTCCATCCGCTTCCACCGTCTTCTCGTCAAGCAACTCGCTTACCTCGGCAAAGCGCACATTCGCATCCTCCTGCGCCTGCCTGATACGCGCCGGAAGCACAAGAAAATATGCGATGCCAACGCCGAGCACTACACCGATAACAATATTCATCACCGCCTGCAGACCCGCGGTCTCCTTCTTCCCGGCAGGCTGAATCACCGTATCATTCCCGCTCTTATATACAATTGCTTCCTTTTTCTTCTTTCCGTGCTCTTCCTCTGAGGGCTGCATTTCCTCTACTTCCTTCAGATAACGGAGCGTCGTTGTGTTGTTGGCGTCTATCCGCAGCGCGCGCGTAAGCTCTTTTCTCGCCCGCTCCCACTCCTGCGTGTTGATATACAGAAGAGCCAGCAGCTGGCGCGCCTCAAGGAACTTCGGATTCATGGAAATTACCTTTTTCAACTGTATAATAGCCAGATCCGTACTGTCCTGCTGACAATAGGCCAGAGCCATATTATATTTCTTGATCGTCTGGTTAAAGCTGTCCAAACGCCCGGGGTTCTCCTGCAAGACACGAATATAATCATCCGCAATATTTTTCTCGGGCCGGATGTTCTTGCTGATAACCCACTCACTCAGTGCGGCCACAACCTCCCCGCGCTCAAAATATACAAGCCCCAACAGATTGCGCGCTTCCACATGATCCCTGTTAAGCTTCAGGCACTGCTTCAGACATGTGATTGCACCTGACAGATCCCTTACTGTCGCTTTATCAAGCGCATCGTTATATAAACGGTTCGCGGTGTAGATGATCTTCTTATATAATCCGACATCCACGCCACAGCTCGTACAAAAATTCTTCTCCGATAAAGGACGTCCACATTTATAGCAATTCATTCTCAGTTCCCCAGCTCCTCTTTTGCATCCTTCACTACCCGCACCAACACATCAACCATATCCGTCAGATCCTGATGCTTTATCGTCCGCTCTGCCTCCTCTACTTCAAGACTGGGATGGAACTTCTTTAGCTCTTCCTCAAAATTTATCATTCTTTCCTCCTAAAAGGTCCTCAACCAAACCTGCCAAATATAAAGAACCGACAATGTATATAACCCCTTTTTCTCCCCTGTTCGCCAATGCAAAGCCGATCGCGTCCTCAATCTGTGCAAAGGCATGTACATATTTGTCGGTATGAATCCGAAACTGCTTCTCAAGCTCCGCCAAATCAGCGCCCCGCTCCCCCGGGATACGTGTGATCACAAAATCCGTCACCGGAGCAAGGCCGCAGAGCCTGTCTATCATATTGTCATATCTCTTATCCTTCACTGCGGAAAAGATAAGAAAACACTTCTTTCCGTCAAAATCCATCTCACAATTGTCAGTTACCGAACGGACAAACGCCTCCACGCCATCCTCATTGTGCGCGCCGTCGATATAGACATCCGGCATAATCTCCTCCATGCGTCCGCGCCAGTGCATATTCCGAACGCCCTCTTTAATGGAAGAAGCCGTTATCCGTTCCAAGCCACGGCCGTGAAGCACCTCACACGCTCTGATTGCGATTGCGGCGTTCTCCGCCTGATAGGCTGCACAGCTTCCTGCCACAAGTCTACCATAATCATAATACCGACTGCACACGGAAAAATCAATGAATTTTTTCCGAATTTCATTTATTTTGTAGTCTTTTTTTGATACTACATGACAAATACTGCCGCATTTCGCTGCCTTCTCCTTCAAAACGACAGTTGCCTCACTTTTCCCGTCCCAAAATACGACAGGCACACCGGGCTTTATGATTCCCGCCTTTTCCCCCGCAATCTCCCCCAGCGAGCTGCCCAGATATTCCATATGGTCAAAGCCGATTTCCGTAATAACACTGAGCACAGGCGCCTTCACCACGTTCGTTGTATCCAGACGCCCGCCAAGCCCCGTCTCCAATATCGTTACCTCGACCCGCGCCTCTGCAAAAACAGAAATCCCGATAAAAAACAGGCGTTCAAAATAGGAAGGGCGGTAGTCGTTCCCCTCTCCAATATAGTCAATGATCCGGTTCTCCAGCCGGTTAAACGCCTCCAGAAACACCTTCTCCGAAACCGGCCTGCCGTCCAGGCAGATGCGCTCTCGCGTCGTGATCAGATGCGGCGAGACAAACATCCCCACATGATACCCGCTCTCGATGCACACCTGTTGCAAAAACGCGCATACGGAGCCTTTTCCGTTTGTACCTGCCACATGAATTATCTTTCCAAGACACTCCTCCGCAAAATACCGCCGGTAAAATCGCTCCGTAGCCTCCGGCGGATTCTTTTTCGTAAACCACGGCACCTTTTCCAGAAAGGCCTCTGCCTCGACATAGCTCTCCACCATTCTCTCTTCCATGCTCCTCCTCAATCAAGTATGGAAAATCACTTTTTCCCTACCCGCCATGTGGAATCTTATGCATCCCCGTGCAAAAAAAGGTTCGCAACGGCCCTTGCGAACCTTGCGAACCCCGCTTCCTTTCAAGCTTAAATAACGACTACCGTTCCCACGATGAGGCCGTTCTGCGCCTTATATTCCATGAAGCTTGTATCTCTGTTGATATTCATC
>CAMWYL010000047.1 GCA_947178465.1 uncultured Lachnospiraceae bacterium
TGCTCAATTCGTTTGTTCATTTTGACTTTCTGCCGCAGCACGTAAACACGGCGTGAATTGCGCTGGTGCATACGGCGTTTAATATTCTGGCGACACTGGTGCTGCTTCCTTTCTCGGGTCTGCTGGAGCGGCTGTCCCTTGTGATTATCAAGACGGACGAGGAGGAGGCAAAGCGCGCGGAGGATCAGGCGAAGCTCGTGCGGATGGACGAACGCTTCCTGAGCACGCCGTCCTTTGCCTTGGAGCAGGCGAATTCCCATGTAATAGAGATGGGATATATCACATTGGAGGCTGTCAAAGGGGCTGTCCGGACCCTGCAGGCATATGACAAGAAGATTGTAGCGGAGGTTGAATACAAGGAAAATCTGGTAGACCACTATGATGATGAGATCAGCAGTTATCTGGTAAAGCTTTCGAGCAAGAACCTGAGTGTACGGGATTCGCATAAGCTGGCGATGCTGCTCCACAGTATCGGGGATTTGGAGCGGATAGCCGACCATGCGATTAACATTGCGGATTCGGCGCGTGAGATGCACAAGAAGGAGCAGAGCTTTTCTCCGAAGGCATTGGAGGAGTTGGGAATTTTCTCGCAGGCGGTGGTTGATATTGTTGAGAATGCCGTATGGGTGTTGGAGACGGAGAGTATGATCGGGGCGAAGTCAATGGAGCCGTTTGAGGAGGCGATTGACACGCTCCATAAGGAGATCAAGAAGCGTCATACCAAGCGTCTGCGCAAGGGCAAATGCACGGCGGAAATGGGCTTTGTGCTTTCCGATATCACGAATAATTATGAGCGGATAGCGGACCATTGCTCAAATCTTGCAATCAGCGTATTGCAGCTCTATGAGGATGAGACGCATGCGCATGAGTATGTGGACACGCTGCAGAAGGGCGAGGGCAGTGAGTTTGATGTGAAATATCATAATTATTTGAAGAAGTATGAACTGCCGAGTAAATAATGGGATTTGAAATAGCACAAAAATTCTGATTTATAACGGAGAATTTCGGTAAAATATACAAAATTAATCCATACCGGATATTTTAAGTTGTACATGAAAAAGTTTTCCATTATAATAAGAGTGTTGATTTTAGCGCATTGCAGTGCTGAACCAAATGGCGTAATATTCATTTTTTATAGACAAAGGAGGATATAAAAATGTCTTATGTTGATGAAGTGTTAGAGCTTGTAAAGAAAAAGAATGCAAGCGAGCCTGAATTTCTGCAGGCTGTGACAGAGGTTCTCAATTCCTTAAGACCTGTTGTTGAGGCAAATGAGGAGCTCTACAGAAAGAATGCGATTCTGGAGAGAATCACAGAGCCGGACCGTCAGCTTATGTTCCGTGTTCCTTGGGTAGATGATAAGGGACAGGTACAGGTAAACAGAGGCTTCCGTGTACAGTTTAACAATGCAATCGGACCGTACAAGGGAGGTCTTCGTCTGCATCCTTCCGTTAATCTGGGTATTATTAAGTTCCTCGGCTTTGAGCAGATTTTCAAGAACTCTCTTACCAGCCTTCCCATCGGCGGCGGCAAGGGTGGTTCTGACTTCGACCCGAAGGGTAAGTCTGACAGAGAGATTATGGCGTTCTGCCAGAGCTTTATGACAGAGCTTTGCAAGTACATTGGAGCTGATGTTGACGTTCCTGCCGGCGATATCGGTACAGGCGCAAGAGAGATCGGCTTTATGTTCGGACAGTATAAGAGAATTCGGGGAATGTTTGAGGGCGTTCTTACAGGAAAAGGCCTCACCTACGGCGGTTCTCTGGCACGTACAGAGGCTACGGGTTACGGACTGCTCTATCTTACCGAGGAGCTGATGAAGTGCCATGGCGAGTCTATGCAGGGCAAGACCGTTGTGATTTCCGGTGCGGGCAATGTTGCAATCTATGCGACACAGAAGGCGCAGCAGATGGGCGCGAAGGTGGTTACCTGTTCTGACTCTACCGGCTGGATTTATGATCCGGAAGGAATCGATGTGGAGCTTTTGAAGGAAGTTAAGGAAGTGAAGAGAGCAAGACTGACAGAGTACGCGGCGGCAAGAAAGAGCGCTGAGTACCATGAGGTCAGCGCCGCGGAGAGAAGCGGTGCAGGCGTATGGCAGATTAAGTGCGACATTGCACTTCCCTGCGCAACGCAGAATGAGCTTCTTCTGGATGACGCAAAGCAGTTGGTGGCAAACGGCTGCAAGTGTGTATGTGAGGGCGCGAACATGCCTACCACGATTGAGGCTACAGAGTATCTGCAGAATAACGGCGTATGGTTTGTCGGTGGTAAGGCTGCAAACGCAGGCGGCGTTGCGACCTCCGCATTGGAGATGTCCCAGAACAGCGAGCGGTTGAGCTGGAGCTTCGAAGAGGTAGACGCGAAGTTAAAGAACATTATGGTGAATATCTATCATAATATTGATGATGCTGCTAAGAGATATGGTATGGAGGGCAACTATGTGGCAGGCGCGAATATTGCAGGCTTTGAGAAGGTTGTAAATGCGATGCTTGCACAGGGAGTTTGCTAATGAACCGATTTCTAAGATAAGATTTTATGGAAAGGCCTTGCAGATTTTATATTTGCAGGGCTTTTCTTTATTATGTGAAATATAGCAGCCGGCAGTGCGCAAAAAAGTATCAGCCTCTTGTTGAAGAGGCTGATTGCATTTACTCCTTTCCGCTTTTCCGGATAAACATCAATCCGAAAACGCCCACGCCGCAGTTACTTGAGACCGTGGCAGAGGCCTTCTGTGTGATAATCTTCTCAAACTTCACATATTTCTCCACCTCTTCCAATATCTCGTCAAGCTGGCGTACCGTGCAGCCGGCGTAGGTAAGGAACAGGATGCCGGTGTCAATCTGTTTGCTGTGGCTGAGTAGCTTTTTTACGTATCTGCGTCGCACATGCTTCATATTGCCAATCTCAATTTGCCAGAGCTTGAGCTCGTTCCGGGACATATGAAGCACCGGATGGAGATTCAGTACGCTGCAAAGCCGGTGCACAATGCTGCTGACCTTTCCGTTGCGGTATAGCGCCTCCGTGCTTGGTACAAGGAAATTGGAGCACACGCGACTCCGGAAGCTTGCGAGCGCATCGCAGATTTCCTTCACATCCTTTCCTTCCTCCGCAAGGGCGGCTGCGTATAAGACCATCAGCCCGTGGCCGCTGCTGATATGCGTGGAGTCTGATATGGTAACATTATCGAAACTCTTGCTCGCCTGCAGTGCATTCGGATAGGCGCCGCTGAGGTCTGTCGTAGCGGTGATATGAAGTACATGCTCCGCAGTCTCGAGCGTATCCGCAAAGAAATATTCATATTCCGAAGGGGCGGCGGTAGAAGAATGCGCATAATTCCCTTCTGTTTTTAAGTAATTCAACAGGCTGTCGGAGGATACTTCAAAGAGGTCGCAGAAGCGTCCCTCCTTAGTGTGTACATAGCAGTACATCAGCCGGATTTGGTATTTCTCCAGCAAATCCTTCGGCAAATCGCAGATGCAGTCGGCGGTAATCGCAACCTTTCGTTTCCGTACACTTGTGATCTGGTTAATGGAAGCCTCCTCCGGATTATCGGTTTCGCTGTCCGCAGCATATTCAATCAGCTCAGATGGCAGATATTTTAGCAGACTGGCTTCCAAAAGCGCGGCATTGATCGGCTTGGCAAGATACCCGTCAAACCCCATATCCTGATAAACCTGCTCGGCATTTGTCATAACATTAGCTGTCAGGGCAACAACAGGTACCTTCTGGCAGAACCCCTTTGTCTGGGCACGGATGGCCTTTAGCGTATATTACCCCTACATTTCCGGAATCATATAATCCATAATAATAACGTGATAGAAATTTTCAGCAGTGCGCTTGAGACATTCCTTGCCGCTTGCCACAGTCTCGACCTTAATCTTCGTGCCACGGAGCAGCTTGGTCGCAACCATGCGGTTCATATCGTTATCGTCCACGACAAGCACCCGCGCGTCCGGTGCCGTAAAGCACTGCTTGTATTTGGCACGTTGGTTCAGCTGTTTCTGGGCCGCGAAATCTATAAGCCCAATGGGCTGTGCGTTCACAATCCGCTGCCTGATTTCTATGGTAAAGACAGATCCTTTGTGATATACACTGTCAACAGAAATTTTGCCATCCATCATTTCGACAAGCTGTTTGGCAATGGTAAGGCCAAGGCCGGTTCCTTCGATATTGCGGTTTTGTGTCTCGTCTACGCGCTTGAAGGAATGGAACAGGTCTTCAAGACTCTCCTTACGAATGCCGATACCGGTATCCTCCACAGAAATACGAAGCAGAATTTCGTCTGCGTCGAGGCGCTCACCCTTTGCGGAGAGTGTAACGGAACCGGTTTCCGTATACTTGACCGCGTTGGTCAGTATATTGGTGATAATCTGTTTAATGCGCACCTCGTCTCCATAGAGCATAGAAGGGATATCATGGTCAATATCAACTTTGAATTCCAGCTCCTTCTGATGCGCACGAATCCAGATCAGGTTCACCAAATCACTGAACATGGAGCTGACCTCGTACTGTGCCGGTACAATTTCCATTTTGCCGGACTCTAATTTGGATAAATCCAGAATATCGTTAATCGTGGTCAGCAGCATTTTGCTGGCGTTTTGGATATTGATGGCGTTCTCCGCAATTTCATCCGAAATATCCTCCCGCAGGGTCATCTCGTTCAGGCCGATAATGGTATTGATCGGGGTGCGGATTTCGTGACTCATATTTGCAAAGAAGGTATCCTTGGAGCGGGCAATTTGTTCGATTTCCGCCTTCTGTTGTTCCGCGAGCCGCCGTTCCTTGTCATAGGTTATAAACTGTATTCTCAGCAGAAAGCCGACAAAGCAGCTTACAACAATCAATGTGACAAAAGAGTCTCCGAAGGTATAGAAACGGCTGGGTGCCTCCGGCAAAAGCCGGGGATACCAATACGCGATGGAGTAGGTGGCGAAAAAGGATACCACTGAAAGACCCAGCGCGATATAAAAATCCGTTCCGTTAAACAATACAAAGACATACACAAGTCCCAGCACAAACCATACCGGAGTGCCACTGTCCACACCGCTGCTCAGAATAAAAACAAGCGGAAACAGAATGACATTTGAGGTCAGCACCAGCAGCCATGAGGCCAGCCGAACCTTATTGTATTTAACCGTAATAAAGAGCGCGGCACCGGACACAAAGCACATCGGAAGGAGTGCGGCTAATACAACGGGTGTCGTTCCAAACAGGACGCGTCCCATGCCGATGATGGAGGTGATAAATGCCAATATCAGGACAACCCGGTTTAGTTTTTCCTGAAAATCCAATTGTTCATTCAGCAGAGTTTTCAGGAATATATGTAGTTTCTTTTTCATAATCGGACACACCCTACCTTTCCTGTTATCATATGGTACCTCCTGTTATTTTTTCTTCCCATAAATCCAGTACATCGGAAGCGCCAAGGAAGTCAAAATCATCAATTCGGCTTCGGATTTCCACAGTCATTTCCGATAAGCTCATGTCATGATACCGGTATTTTGCCAACTGCTCCAGAATCGCGTCTATTCCCTCGCCCTCAAAGCTGTCAAGCTTTTCACGCAGGGCGGAAAGGTGTGTCATAAAGGAAGCGCTGTCGGTATCAAGCTGTGGTTCCTTGGGAGTGGGATCCGGTTTTCCTGCGGGTTCCGGTGTATTCTGTGTCTGTGCCGGCGAAGGGGTGATGGTTTCGTCGGGACTTTCCGTTTCGCTGTGATCCCCATCTGGAATCCCGTTGGGATTCCCGTCAGGATAAAGGAACGTGTTTTGGGCAAGCGCACGCAGGAGTGCATCATGCTTTTCCAGCAATTCCTCATGGTGCTCCAGAATATATTCCACGCGGTTTTCTTTTCCGGCCATTTCCAGATTCAGCGCAAGCTCAGCAAGCTCGTTTGCACCGATACCCTTGGAATTGCTCTTGAGGGCATGTACCGTGATTACGTAATTTTTCCAATCCTGCTCGCGAAAGAACTGTGCAAGCTGCTTGTCGCGTCGCGGTCCCTCCGAATGATAAATCATAATGATTTCGCGAAGCCCTTCTTTGTCGCCGCAGTAGGAGATTCCCTGTTGGACATTGATACCGGCCTGTTTGAGTGCGTCAAGCGCGGCGACGTCATCCACAGTGGCAGGCGGTTTGGGTGCCGGTGCGGAGCCGATGTTGGCGGCAGCTGCCGCAGGAAGCGGATTTGCCGGAGCGGATACAGTGGCAGTTGTGTCAACGTTACTTACCGGAGCGGCAGTTTCAACGTCCTCCTCTGTAACGGGAATCTGCTTGCGCACCGGAATATAGCGGCGCAGCATGCGTTCGAGAACGCTCAGCTCAATCGGCTTGGCAATAAAGTCGTCAAAGCCTTCCTCGATAAACATTTCCCGTGCACCGCCAATGGCGTTTGCGGTAAAAGCGATAACGGATAATGATTGAAAATAATTTCCGGGCTTTTGACGGATTCTGTGAAGAGTCTCAACACCGTCCATTTCCGGCATCATGTGATCCAAAAAGACGCAGTCGTATTCCATGGTATCCAGCTTATTAAGGGCCTCCTGCCCGCTGCTTGCCATTGACACCTTAATCTGATAGGGCAGCAGAAGCCGCGCCATAACCTTCAGGTTCATCGCGTTGTCGTCGACGACGAGCACCTTTGCCTCCGGGGCGATGAAACGGTGCTTGAGGTCAATGTGCTGTGCATCCCTCTGGAGCACTTTCTGGCCGTTGAATACCGCCGCGATGGACAGCACGGTGAAGGGCTTATAGATACGCAGCATATTGCTTCCGACGTGAACATCCTGGTCATAATCCAATATCAGCACAACGGTGGTCTCATTGGCAAGCTGCTCAAAAAACGCCCTGTCCTCGCGGTATTCATCCCAGCTGATAAAGATATGGGAGAAATTCTCGTGTTCAATACGCCGTTTCAGCTCGGGAAGATTTTTGCAGATGCGGAACATAATCCCGAACTGGTCTGCCATGTGGCGGATACACTTCTCATAGCCCTCCCGCACAACGGAATAATTGTATTTGTCCATGTTGATGTAGCATGCGGCGAACACATGGCTCTTATTCCGGATGGAAACAATCGGGGTCTCGTCGAGAACCTTTTGCGGAAGGGTAAAACGGAATTCGGTTCCGCTTCCGGGGGTGCTTTCCACGGTAATAAATCCGCCCATATTCCGGACAAGGGCCTGTGTGATGGAGAGACCGAGCCCGATGCCGCCCTCCTCGCGGTTGCGCTTGGAATTGAGCTGGCTGAAGCTGGTGAAGATTTTCTCCATGTCTGCCTGCTTCATACCGATACCGGAGTCTTTGATGCTGACCATCAGGTTAATGCCGTAAAGCTCCTTGCGGCTTTTGACACGCAGCACAACGCCGCCTTCTTTCGTAAATTTAATGGCATTATCCAGCAGGTTCATTACGATACGGCGCAGCTTCTGCTCATCTCCGACCAGATTGCTGGGCAGATTAGCGTCACAATCGACGATCAGTTCAAGATGTTTGCCGTTTTCCATGGTCAGTGCCATATTGATAATGTCCGTGATTGTGGAGGTGATATTATAGCTCTCCTCCGCAAGCTCCATCTTGCCGCTTTCCAGCTCCGAGAAGTCGAGGATATTGCTGACCGTGGAGAGGAGATTCCGCCCCGCAGTCTGGATGTCGATGATGTCACGGCGGACACTTGTCGGGAGATTTTCCTGCAAAATCGCCTCGCTCATGCCGCAGACCGCATTGATAGGGGTTCGGATTTCATGGGAAACATTGACCATAAAGTCGTCCTTGCTCTGCTCCACAATCTCCAGCTCACGGATATTTTCCATCAGCTTTTCGCTTGTTTCCTGACGGATGCGCATGGTAATCCATGTGACCAGCAGAATCGCGTAGGCAGACAGAACATGCAGAATTAAGCGGAGAAAGTCGTTGGCCGAAACAAGCTCAACGGTTCCGGCAATAAAAATATGATAGAGAAAAATTGCCGTGCTGAAAAAAAGGCTGAGAAGAATAATATCTGAGATACAGAAGGTGCCAAGCAGGACAACCAGGGCCAGCATCGTGGACAGCATGGAGGTGAAGCTGTGCGCGTGTATGGCATAGATGGAAAAGTTGAGCCATGCCATCACAGAGAGGAACTTCGCACGGAACGCATAGTCGCGGTATCCCTTTATGATTACGAACCAACCCATCAATATGATGGCGAGGATGGTCTCCTTTGCGTAGATACTCCAATGCAACAAAATTGATGATACAAACATGGCAAATGAGAAGACCGTGAAAATTCCCAGAACAATCCGCTCCAGCTTTTTGTTTGTTTTATTGTTTTGAAATTGTTTTTCTTCCAAGGTGAATTCCCGTTCCTTTCCTCTATAGTAATCTAACCGATGCCAAGAACTTCCTTGAGCCTCGGGAGCATTTCCATGAATACGTCGATGATGACAGGGTCAAACTGCGTTCCCCGTCCCTCCGACATAATCTGCATAATTCGTTCAATGGGCCGGATGGGCGGCTTGTAGCAGCGTTCCTCATACAGGGCATCAAAGACGTCCGCTACCGACATAATCCGTGCGGCCAGCGGAATACTGTCTCCGGCAAGTCCTGTAGGATACCCCGAACCGTCCCAGCGTTCGTGATGATACATGGCGATATCTTCCACAATCTGTACATAGTGGGCATCCTCCACATCGCCGATAATGGTTTGGATGATTTTGCGGCTGTAGGTCGTGTGAAGCTTCATCGCGTCAAATTCCTCCGGCGTCAGTTTCCCGGGTTTTTGCAAAATCGCATCCGGCACCTTGATTTTTCCGACATCATGGAGTGGGGCCGCCTTGCAGAGATCCTCTATGTATTCCGGTGTCAGTTCCACCGGGAATAGCTTGCGCTTATGCAGCTCGTCCGCAATCATCCGAACATACATCTGCGTGTTTTTGACGTGCTTTCCGGTGCTGCCGTCCCTGCTCTCGATCAGGTTTGCCATTCCCACGATGACGGACTCCTGGATCATGCTGATTTTCCGCGCATCTTCGGTAATCTTTTCAGCCTGCTCCCTTACCATATTTTCAAGATTATTTCGGTATTGTGACAGTTCTATGGTCTTGCCGACGCGGCTGAGCAGGATGTCCGGAATAAAGGGCTTGACGACGAAGTCCATTGCACCCACCTGAAAGCACTTGATTTCAGTCTCCGCTAAATTATCTGCGGTTAGGAAGATGACGGGGATCGCCTTCGTCTCCTCCTTATTCTGAAGCTGTTCCATTACCGCAAAGCCGTCCGTTTCCGGCATATTAATATCCAATAATATCAGATCAGGATGGTTATTCTCCAAATATTTCAGGGCTGCCGTGCCGGAATTGCACGCCGCGATGCGGTAGTACGGCAAAAGAATTTTCTGCGCGAGCGTCAGGTTGGTCTTATCGTCGTCTACAACCAAAATAATGTTTTTCATTTGTTTACTCCTCTGTGGCTTTTCTCGATTTATATCATAGCCGATTCGTTCAATCCATTCCTTTCTATTTTAACCTTTTCATGGAAAGTATGCCACTGTTTTTTGATAATAATTTGTCATGATAAGATTTCGGAAGCAAAAGAGGAGGGAGATTTTCAGCCGGTGCGGGCTTCATCTTTTGGGAGGGGATGCCGATATATAGAGTAAATAAAATATTAAGAAGCTCTAAGGCAGCAAAGAACGCCGCCTGAGAGTTACTAAAATGTTTAAGAGAATGCATGGCGAATAAATTCGCCTTAAAATGCGGGCATTGTCCGCATGGATTCGAGATTCCGCAGAGCGGAATCATGGAAGATTGTGTGAGCGCTGACTTGCACATTGTGGTTGAATGGAGGTTAAATATGGCGGTTAAGGTAGGAAACAGTTGGGTATCGGAGGCGGCGTACGCATATGCGCAGAGGCGGGCGGAGAGTGACGGCAAAGACAGTGAAATGACGCAATTGTCAGAACAGTTCCCTGATTTGAAGTTTTCGACAAGCACAAAGCCCTTCTCGGGCGAGGGACGCAACAATATCGGGATTGCGCCGAACATCCTGCGGGAGATGGAGTCAGATCCGGAGAAGCGCTTGGAGTACGAGGCGCTGATTTATGATTGCAATGAGGTTATCAGGAATATGCCGACGAAGAACGCGAACGGCAGTACCATCAAGTCCTTTGGGTTCATTATCGGCGCGGACGGCGGGCTGAGCGCATGGAGTGTATCGGAGAGCGGCGGCACGGACAAGCGGGAGAAATTTACGTTGGATAAGAGCAGGAAAGATAGCTGGCTGGAGCAGATGCGTATCAAAAAGAAGGAAAAAGACAAGGATTCCTATGAGAAATCCGATGAAGCTCCCGATACGACAGGTACCTATTCCGCAAATAAGATGAGCAGCGACAGCAGGGCGGCGCTTGTGGAACGGCTTAAGAAGGATCAGGAGGCGCGCGAACAGCAATTAACGTCTCTGGTACAACAGATGCTGTCCAAGCAGGCGAATGTGTATGGAAATGCGACAAACATGTGGCAGTTCCTTGCGAGCGGCAATTATACGGTGGATGCCGCGACGAAAGCACAGGCGCAGAAGGATATTTCTGAGGACGGCTATTACGGCGTGAAGCAGACCTCCCGGAGGTTGTTTGACTTTGCGAGTGCGTTAGCGGGAGATGATGTCGAGAAGATGCGCGAGATGCAGGCCGCGATGCAGAAGGGCTTTGACAAGGCGGCAAAGACATGGGGCGGACAGCTTCCGGGCATTTGTCAGGAGACGATAAATGCCGCGAACAAAATGTTTGATGAATATTATGCATCCAAGGAAACGGCATAAATCGTGTGGATAACCGATAAGAAGCGACAAATTGTCAGTCAATATCCACATGTTTATGCACAATATCCACAAAATTTACGGCTTCTGACAAGATAACAGTTTTTTCGACACGGAATTGCGACAGATTTTTTCATTATGGAAAATGCGACAGAGTAAATCATCAAAGAAAGAATTTACCTTGCCTGCGAGGTAAATTCTTTGACGTGTTGCCGCCGGGCAACACGTTTTTTTCATTATGGAAAATGCGAAAGAGTAAATCATTAAGGAAAGAATTTACCTTGCCTGCGAGGTAAATTCTTTGATGTGTTGCCGCCGGGCAACACGTTTTTTTGCATGAAAAAGGTACGATTCTGCTATTGTTTTATTTTCATAAAAGGGATAAGATATAGGTAATAAAATTATGGAGGTAAACAGCTATGGCAATTTTAGTTACAGGCGGAGCAGGATTTATCGGCAGCCACACGGTAGTGGAGCTTCAGAACGCGGGATATGATGTGGTGGTGCTTGACAATTTGTCCAATTCAAGCGCGAAGGCGTTGCAGCGCGTGGAGAAGATTACGGGGAAGCCCGTTACGTTTTATAAGGCCGATATCCTTGACAGAGATGCATTGGAGACGATTTTCACAAAAGAAACAATTGACTCTTGTATTCATTTTGCCGGGTTAAAGGCGGTTGGAGAGTCTGTTGCAAAGCCATGGGAGTATTACAATAACAATATCGCGGGTACATTGACGCTGGTGGATGTGATGAGAAAGCATAACTGCAAGAACATCATCTTCTCTTCCTCCGCAACGGTTTACGGGGATCCTGCGTTTATTCCAATCACGGAGGAGTGCCCGAAGGGTCAGTGTACAAACCCCTACGGTTGGACAAAGTCCATGCTGGAGCAGATTTTATCCGATATGCAGAAGGCAGATCCGGAGTGGAATGTTATTCTTCTTCGTTACTTTAATCCGATTGGTGCGCATAAGAGTGGTACGATGGGCGAGAATCCAAACGGTATTCCGAACAATCTGATGCCGTACATTACACAGGTGGCAGTAGGAAAGCTTGAAAAGCTTGGTGTATTCGGCAACGATTATGACACACATGACGGCACGGGCGTGCGGGATTATATCCATGTAGTGGATCTTGCGATTGGACATGTGAAGGCATTGAAGAAGATTGAGGAGAAGGCAGGACTGTGTATTTACAACCTTGGAACGGGTACAGGCTACAGTGTGCTTGACATCGTCAAGAATTTTGAGGAGGCTACAGGCGTTAAGATTCCTTATGAGATTAAGGCAAGACGTGCAGGTGATATTGCAACCTGCTATGCAGATGCATCCAAGGCGGAGAAGGAGCTTGGTTGGACAGCACAGTACGGTATCAAGGATATGTGTGCGGACAGCTGGAGATGGCAGTCCAACAATCCTAATGGTTATGACGATTGATACGGATAGAATAAAAGATAGAAAAAGCCCCCCCAACGCGGGGCTCAGACTGTAGACAAACATGCTTCCGGAGCATGTTTGTCTCTTTTTTTACCATATAGGAAATTGCGACAGTATAAATCTTTTCGAGGAGAATGCGAAGCATTCTCTTAATCGTCGCTGCCGAGCGACGATTTTTTTACTCGATAGGAAATTGTAATGGCGTATATCATTTGAGAAAGAATTTATGACGCCTGCGTTATAAATTCTTTGAACGCAAGCTGCCAAGCTTGCGTTTTTAATTGTGTCAAGAAAATGACATTTTTGCGATGAAAATGATTTTTAGTTTATAAGAATTAAGATATACTCATACCCAAAATACATAATTGTTACGGAATAGTCACAGTAACAGGTAAACGTACACGTAAAGCAAGAACGGAGGATAATAGTATGAGTCATATCAAATTTGAACATGAAAATGAAATTTTTACGCTGCATCACCCCGACAATTATAC
>CAMWYL010000048.1 GCA_947178465.1 uncultured Lachnospiraceae bacterium
GCTTCCGGGCGCGGTAGCGTGCATAACGGCGCTGACGCTTTCGGGACTCAGTACGCGGCGATTTTGCTTTGAGGGCTTTTTGCCCGCGGATAAGAAGGAAAAAAGGGATATTCTGGAGACCTTGAAAACTGAGTCGAGGACGATCATCCTGTATGAAGCGCCGCATCATCTTGTGCGGACGCTGGAAGAGCTTTTGGAAACATTGGGAGACAGGCGTCTTACGATATGCAGAGAATTGACCAAGCGTTTTGAGACGGTTCTGCCGACAACGATCAGTACGGCACTCGAAAAGTATCAGACAGAGGAGCCGAGGGGAGAATATGTGCTTGTCCTGGAGGGAAAGAGCCTTCGCGCTCTGCAGAAGGAACAGGAGGCGGACTGGCAAAATATATCCATCGAGGACCATATGCGGCTGTATGAGGAGCAGGGAGTGGAGCATAAGGAGGCCATGAAGCGTGTCGCAAAGGACAGAGGGGTATCTAAGAGGGATGTCTATCAATATTTATTAAAAATATGAGGAAGAAAAGAAAGATTTAGGAATAAAACGGTTGACAAATACTATATGTAATAATATACTTCCTATTGCAAAGGAATTATACGGCAGCTTTTATAGATTGAAAATCGAATAAAGGAGATATTTTAAATGGAAAGAGTTTTTGAAATTATCGAAGAACAGTTAAACTTATCAGGTGTTGATATCACGGAGGATTTATCGTTTAAGGATGATTTGGGAGCTGACTCCATAGATTTAGTAGAGCTTGTAATGGCATTTGAGGATGAATATGGTGTGGAGGTTTCCTATGAGGAGCTTGAGAAGCGGGTTAAGACGGTAGGAGACGTTATTGAATATTTAAAGGAATTAGGAGCTGAAATTTAAGATAAAGTCTGCAAAATAGAAAAGAGGGAACTCTTTTCTATTTTTTATTGCAATTATCCGCACGCCGGCGAATATGAATATATGGAAGAAAAACAGTCGAATGGGGTGTCGATAGTATGATGAACTATATCTGGGGCGGAATGCTGATTGTCGGAATTGTGTACGGAATGATAACCGGAAATATGCAGGCGGTGACGGATGCGGTGATTGCGTCCTCAAAAGAGGCGGTAACGCTTGGCATATCCATGCTGGGAATCGTGGCTTTTTGGAACGGCCTGATGGAGGTCGCGCAAGACGCGGGGATAATCAGCGGCTTAACGCGGCTCATTGCGCCGGTAATGCGTTTTCTGTTTCCGCGAATACCACAGGGACATCGCGCCATGGATGCGATGTCGGCTAATTTTGTCGCGAATATTTTAGGGCTGGGTTGGGCCGCAACGCCGGCAGGATTGAGGGCAATGAGCGACTTGGAGCAGTTGGAGCGTGAGCGCGGGAATGGGGAATATATAGAGGCAGAGACAGCATCAGACAATGTACAAAGTCATGTGACAAAAGCAAGAACCGCCAGCAATGAGATGTGTACGTTTCTTGTCATGAATATTTCGTCATTGCAGTTGATTCCGGTGAATATTATTGCCTACCGCAGTCAGTACGGAAGCGCAAATCCGACCGCAGTAATTATGCCTGCGATTGTGGCGACGTTCTTCAGTACAGTAGTAGCGGTAGTGTATTGTAAAATGGCGGGAAGAATTGAGGACAAAATTTGACAACAACGCGGTTATGGTTTATAAATAAAAAGAAAATACGTTGAAATGGAGGAGGATGCTGTGAACAGTGAGGATCAACGACAGGGTATGGTATACGGCGGCACGGGAACGGGAACCGAAGGACAGGAAACTGGCGGTTTGAATAAGGCGTATTATGGACAGTATAATGCACAAAGCAGGCATACCGCGCCAAATGACCATACCGCAGAGTTTGGAACAGAGGATATTGCAGGGAATAAGATTTTTGCGGTGGTGGTTTATCTGATGGGGATTGTGGGCATTATCATTGCGCTGCTTGCGGCAAAATCCTCCCGTTATGTGCTGTTTCATGTACGGCAGGCCCTCAAGCTCAGCGTGTGTACAATGCTTTTGGTAATACTGGCGATACCCTTTGCTTTGATGAGCTTCGTGCCCTATATCGGTATTTTATTTCAACTTATGGTCGGAATACTGGCAATTGCCGAGATTGGTATTGTGATGCTCCGGATAGCGGCCTTTTTCCAAGTATGCGACGGAAAGGCCAAGGAGCCGGTCATTATAGGAAAGATTTTTAATTGATAACGGATGAGCTACAGATACATATTTCCGGAGGCGTACATCAATGTATTGGGGAGGATTTCAGCAGTGCGATAACCTTCCGGTAATATTCGTATTTGCTGATGCTCAGCTGTTCTCCGCTGGTAAGCGTTACATAGCTGCGACAGCATCCGGAAATATAATCCATGTTTACAAGATAGGACTTGTGGATGCGCAGAAAGCGACATCCCTTGTCCTGTATGGCGTGCTCGACGTCGTCAAGCTTCTTATAGAAGGTATCGCTTCCCTCATCGGAAATAATGTGAGTACGGCGTCCCTCAGATGTAAAGTACCGGATTCCATGAACAGGCATCCGAATGTACCCCGGTCGGCGATAATATGTAAAAGAATTTTCGTCGTTCATGGCCGCTTCATAGGCGAGTGATGCATAGGCCCATAGCTGCTTGCGGCTTTTGTTTGGCATAAAATAAAGCGGTTCCAGCAGCGTATCCTCAGGGGCCGGGACATAATGCTTTCCTGCAGTAGCGACTGACACCATGTTCGGCTGCTGTTTTTTGATATGGATAGCTGCCCTTTTTACTATGTCCTGCCCGCTTGTTAAATCAAAAAAAAGAATATCGGGGAGGCAGCGGCTCGCACATCGGATAAGCTCATGCACACCGTAGCAACAGTATACATTCACGGATACGCCGCGCCGCCCGAAGCATTGGATAAGCTCATTCTTCATGTACGTTAAATCAGTGTCCGATGAAAAACAAAATGCAATATTGATCATGTCAAAACAACTCCTAAATAAAATTCGTTTACACAGTTATCTTACAAAAAGAAATTATATATGCTAAGCAAAAGAAAAAATATAGGAAAAAGGTACTAAAATCGTCGAAAATCGGAAAAAGTTTGATTTTTTCGCCATAAAATGACAAAATATGTGGAAAAAAAATCCTAAAAAGACTGTGAGAATAATAAAAAAAGCGTGGGAATATATATAGAGTAAACGATGACATGAAACGGTGTGCATGTGGTTCAGATTTCAAATATGTTAATTCCCGCACTTATTTTTTATATTATTGCAATGGGACTTTCACAAAAAAGAGATATATACGGCTGCTTTACCAAGGGAGCCAAAGAGGGAATGAAAACGGTTGCGGGAATCGTTCCGACGCTGATTGGACTGATGATTGCGGTGGGAGTGCTAAGGGCGTCAGGTTTTCTCGACTTTTTTTGCAAGATTATCGGGAACGCAATTGACGGATTCGCGTCAGGGTTCCCAAATGAGCTGATCTCGCTGTTTGTGGTAAAGCTGTTCTCTTCTTCCGCGGCAACAGGGCTTGCGTTGGATATCTATAAGGAGTACGGAACGGACTCCTTTGCGGGGCTTGCGACCTCGCTTGCACTTGCGAGCACGGAAACGGTATTCTACACAATGTCCGTGTACTTTATGGCGGTTAAGGTCTCTAAGACGCGCTGGACGCTTGCGGGTGCGCTTCTTGCAACCTTCTCCGGGCTGGTTGCAAGCGTGGTGCTGGCGGGAATGATGACAGGAGCACATTAAGTTTTAACAGAATAATTGACCTATTCCTATATTAGTCTTATAATTATGAAAGATGCAGTTCCGTCAAGGATGGGGCAGCTTGCGTTTTTACTTTGGAGTGACTTTGAGATGAATAGGATTTTGATTGTGGAGAGCGATAATTCGCTTATGGAGAAGATGAGCAGGGCGTTTACCGAGATAACGACTGTAAGCTGCGGCTCACTTCTGGAGGCGCATACGGCGATAGAGCAGGATGCGTTTCCTGTGGTGGTTGTGGACGAACATTTGGAGGACGGAAACGGAGTAACCCTGCTAAAAGAAATAAGAGAGAAGCAATATTCCTATGAGGATAAGGAAATCAGCGTAATTATGCTGGTGGAAAACGACAGTGACAAAAATATTGACAGAATGCTCCGGCAGGGGGCGGATGACTGCGTGACCAAGCCGTTTAGCACCGCAGCGCTGAAGGCACGGATTGCGACGCAGTTCAAAAAGAAAAGAATGGAATTCAATCTTGAGGCCTGTGAGCGATTTGTGGCGACGGGCTCCGCTTCCGTGAGAGGAATCAGCGGCGAGCATATGGTGGCGCTTGACAAATATATTTTTGATTTTGACTGCGGGAAATTCAGCTATGAGGGGCAGATTATAGAGCTTAGCAGACTGGAGCAGGTTCTGTTGCGTGTTTTGATAGAAAATAAGGGGGTAGTGCTCAAGCGTGGTGCGTTGGTGGAGCGTATCCGCACAGAGACGCGAGAGAATATGACGGAGGATATCCTTGCAAATACCGTCAGAATGCTCCGTGTTAAGTTGCACGCGAGTGAGTATATCAAAATCGTGTACGGAATAGGATACTTCTGGATTGATAAGCAAAAGCAGCTGTAAAATAGGACTATTGTCCTATTGATGCCGCGGTACTTTTTATATATGATTACAGATGATTGTGCGACTGCATAATGAATAAATATATAAGAGGTACATAGAATGAAGAAAAACGATACCATAATAAGAAAGCGGCGGGTGCGAAAACTGCCTGTCGTGATACTGTTGATGTTCCTGATAAATTGCAGGTTGTGTGTCGTGGGCGCGGAGGATAGGATTGCCGGGACATGGAGAAATGTGGAAACATCGCCGCCTGAGGAAGACGAATGGAACAGCAAGGAGGCGGATACAACGGAAGTGTCCGAGGATGATGAGCCGACCGGCAGGGAGACGGATGTAGCAACGTCACCGCCTGAGGAAGATGAGTCAGAGCAGGAGGACACAGAGCCTGCGGAAACGGATACAGAGATTGAGGAGCTTTCGGAAGAGGATCAGACAGACGAACCGGAAGCGGAAAATCCGAGAAAATCCATGCGGAAGGCTGCCGGCCCGGAGACGAACCGGATTGAACTTAAGCTGATGCTTGAGGCGCCGGAGCGGGTAAGGATGTATGACAGACTTCCTGTGACGGTAAGGCTGACCTGCGACGGGGAGGACTATACCGACCGGCTGTTAGGAGCAGGGCAAGAGGCAAGCATTGATTTTACCATTAAAACAGAAAATAAAGAAGTAAAGATAAATTCTAAAGCGCTTGACTGTGAAACAGGTATGGCGTGTCATCAGTACAATATTCCCATAAACGAAGATAATTTTAATATTTTCCTGCCGAACCAGACTTATACGGTCTGTGCCACGCTTTGTATGGAGGACGCACAGAGCGATGTGATGTATTGCTGCAATTCGGATACGGTGAAGGTGGTACTCATGGAACGAATTGCGAGGCTAAGGTTGTCCGGTTATGCGGAGGAGAGCTATGATTACCGTACCTGCTTTGGTGCGGATAAAGCATTGCGTCTGTCCGTTGACATTCAGGATATTACGGATGCGGAAATCTCGGATAAGGCGGTTTGCTCCAACGAGCTTTCCAAGATTGATTTCGCATTGGATGGATATGACAATGATGTCATAAGTATAGAGGATGAGAAGCAGTCTCCTTCCAATAACAACGTGGCGTTTCGCATCAAAGGCGTTGGTACGACGAGCATAATCGTGAATGCGTTTGGCAGTTCGGTTTATTCCGTCGCATCGGAAAAAATCAGAATTGTCGTGCGAAACAGCCCGCTTTTCGAGGAGGACTTTGTCATATGGTATATGCCGAAGGACAGCAGAAAGGCGGTTTGCTACAGCTTTGAGCAGTGGCAGTCCGTTTTGGAAGAACAGGAGAATTGGGTGAGCGGCACGGTGACGATCGCTTTGAGCGATGTGGGCAGGAAATATTACAATGTCCTTGCCGAGAGCAGACAGCCTGATAATAAAAAAGACACAATTGTCATAAATAAGGGCACACTGCAGACTTATTGTTTTTGGGCGGAGCACACTGAACGAAATGCCAGCACGCGTGAGGTAGAGAATGGTACACGTGCGTTTACGGTCGGAATTGATATGGAGACGCCGGAAATTGGTGCGTTCACGGTTGACGAGAACTATTTTGCGCCGACAAAAACAGAGACACAGCAGTATTACGCGAAGGAATTTGTTCTCAGTGGAAGTTTTGCGGACAGCGGCAGCGGCGTCAAAACGATAGAGTATACGACAGACTATCGCAAGGCGGAATCTGCTGTCGAATGGGTACCTGTGGAAATAACCGAAAGCGCGGGAGTAGTGACCTCTTTTTGCATTACGCTGAAGAATGGGAGTTATCGCGCGATTGCGGTCAGAGCCTGTGATTACGCGGGAAATGTCAGTGAACCGTGCTTTGTGAAAAATGAAAAAGGCGCGTTTATCCAAGTTATTGTGGATGACACGGCACCGGTATTGCAGGTGCGTGCGACCGCCGGGGGTATGCCATATACCGGAGAGGGTGAGAACTGGACGAATGCCGGTGTCTGTTATCAACTTTCTCCCCGCAGCTTGACGGACAGTCCGGCGGGAATTTATCAATATAAATACACTTATGAAACAATTGGCGCTGCGGTAAACAGGGAGATGCAGGATGAAAACGGGTGCGTGTGGGAAACGCTTTGGCCGGAGGACAGTGGAGACGGAATACTTCGTGTAGGGCTTACGGAGCGGATGGACAGGAATGGATACTATTCATTTCAGGCAATATCCAAAAGCGGTGTCCGTTCAGAGGTACTCGTGAGGGAGAGAATCCTTTTACAGCAGAGTCTTGCAGCGTTAAAGGAGCATATGCAGACGCAGACAAAGGACGGGCGCAAAAATGAATGGTACAACAAGGCCTCCGGTGTTCCGATCATTAATTTTATTTATCCGGAATATGACAGTGGTGCCGAAACCGAAGAGTATGCAGCGCCAATAACCTTGTATTACAAACTTGTTGCAGAGGAACAGACGGGTACGGTGCTGCGGCAGGAGGGGAAGGCAACGATTGGCGTAACGGATGGTCAATGCTATGACAAAACCGGTTTTATTGTGACAAGGGAGTCGTTGGAAAAGCTTCGCATTGATTTTGGTTATGACAGCGCTACGGGATACGCGCAGGATGGTATTTACACACTAGAATATTGGCTCGGTGATAAGGCCGGGAATGTGTCGGAAAAGAAATGTTTTACATACAAAATCGATACCCATGAGCCGACAAACCTGACAGTAATGGTTGACGGCGAGACTATGGAGCTGAGCAGCGCAGAGGCGATCGTGTATGAGCGGTTTTATGCGAAGGCCGTGACCGGAAGTGCGTCTGCGGAGTATGGGATAAGCGGCAAGGCATCCGTAAGAATCGTTAAGGAAGAGAAAATCAGTGATTGGGGCGGTGTGTATGAGGATGGGGACAGCTTTGCAATCAACCCCTGTACGAGATGTGTTCTCCATGTGATAGCCGAGGACGGTGCAGGAAATATTGCGGAAGGCCGGACGCGGGGAATCGTTGTGGACGACAGAAGACCGGAGGGAACGGGACCGGGGAAGCTGCTGACGCAAGCGCCCCAAGGCGCGAATGAGAACGGCTTCTATAATCAGGATATTGTGATAAAGGTTTCGCTTGAGGATGTACCTGACAGGGAAAGCTGTGCGGGGTTAATGCGTGTTGCGTACACTGTCGGCGCAGACGAGGAGGCAATTGCGCAGGAGACGGAACTTTTCTCATTTATTGAAGCGCTTCCGACGGACGCGCAGATAAGCGCGGCGTCACGGTTTGAAGCGACACAGCTTATTAACGCAAAAGCGAATGAAGGCAATCAGGCTTATATCAGCGTGACTGCCATTGACCGTTGTGGAAATACGGCGACTTCAATGCAGACGCTCAAGATTGACGTGACAAGTCCCGAGGTGACTATCACGTTTGACAATGACAATGCGCAGAATGGCTGTTATTACAATATGCCGAGGACAGCGCACATTCATGTACATGAGTTGAATTTTGACCCTGCACGGGTGGAGATATGTGCTATCCGTGACGGTCAGGATATCACACCGTCGGTATCGCAATGGAGAAGCGAGGGCAGTGAGCACTATGCGGAAATCCTGTTTGCGGAGGACGGTGATTATACGCTGTCGGTGAAGTGTACGGATCTGGCGGATAATGAATCGGAGGAGACTTTGGTGCCGCCTTTTACAATCGATCGAACAAGACCTGAGGTATCTGTTGTACTGAAAGGAGATGACACACATGTCACAAATGACGGGTACTTTCATACAAGAGTCATGGCGGAAATCACTGTTATGGAGCATAACTTTGTACCTGAGGATTTTGTTATCAGGACGGATATTCCCGCAAGAATGAGCACATGGCGGCAAAACGGGGACACGCACACGATTGCGCTTGTCTTGGAAGGCGATGGAAATCATACCTTAGAGGCGGCGTATACCGACCTTGCCGGAAACCCTATGAGTCCCTTAGAGCCCGTTGCGTTTGTGATTGACACTATAGCGCCGGAAATCTTTATTTCGGGAGTCACGGATGAATCTGCGAATGCGGGAGAAGTCATTCCCGTGATAACGGTTCGGGATGCAAATACTGACGCGGAGGACATTTCGATTGCAGTTGAAACCGGAAGAGGAGATTGCATCCGAATAAGCAGGGATATCCTTAGGAAAAGTGAGGAGGAGTATGTGTGTACACTTTCAGAGATGACAGATCAGAAGGATGATATTTACTATCTGACGGTCTGTGCCACCGACAGAGCGGGCAACAAGAGCGAACGCAGACTTCGGTTTTCATTGAACCGAAGAGGATCCGCATATGATTTGTCGGAGGTTCTTCGTGTGATGGATACATACTATAATACCTATGAGACGCTTAGTGACATAAAAATCATAGAGATGAATGTGGACGAGGTAGAGGAGTATCAATTCCGACTTTCCAGAAATGGTGAGATGCTGCCTCAGGTTGTACTCTCAAACGTGGAGCAGAGCGGATCGGAACGGATTGGATATACCTATGTCTACAACATTGCAAAGGAGAACTTTGCGCAGGAGGGTACCTATCGTCTTGGAATCTATTCAAGAGACCGCGCGGGAAACAAGGTAAACAATACGCTTGACGCAAACGGGGAGGATATCCGGTTTGTCATTGACAATACAGCACCCAAGGTCATCTTTGACGGAGTGGAGTCCGGTATGTTGTATGATGCCACGGAACACACCGTCAATGTCATGGTAACGGATAACTTTGCGCTGGACGAGGCCCAACTGATACTTGTCAATGACAAGGGGGAGACACTTATGTGTTGGGAGTATCTTGACCTTGTGGAGCAGGCGGGCGATATTGCGGTGATTACCATACCGGAATGTAAACAGGAGCTGTCGCTCCTGTTCCGCGCAAGGGATGCTGCCGGGAATGTGTCTGTGCCGGAACGGGGGACAGGGGAGACGCCCTCCGACTTTCTTGTGACAACAAACAAATGGGTTCAACTGACCAAAAGGCCTGCAAAAACACCGCTTGGAAGGCTGCTGATAGGCATCGCGGCCGCTACGGGAGTGATTGCACTTTTTTCGACATTTGTGCTATACTATAAAAAGCATAAATTGGGATAAAAGGAGATAAGGCAGGATGCCGACAGTGCTTTTTGTGAATGCGTGTATACGCGGGAGAGATTCGAGAACGTTAGCGCTCAGTGAACGTCTTTTGGCGCAGATAAGGGAAGCAAATGAGAAGGATCTGGCATTTAGAATAGAAGAGATTCGACTGTCCACAGAAAACCTGCTCCCGCTCAACCATGAGCGGCTGCAGCGGCGCGAGGAGCTTCTTGCAAGTGGACAGCATGAGGACACAATGTTTGACTATGCAAACGCCGTCGCGCAGGCGGATATGCTTGTAATTGCGGCACCCTGTTGGAATATGTCCTTTCCCGCAATGCTCCAAATATTCTTTGAGGCGGCGAGTGTTGCGGGCATTACCTATGTTTGCGATGCGGATGGGACGACCAGAGGGCTATGCAGGGCGCAGGATATGTACTATGTGACAACAAGCGGCGGCAAGGCGCACAATTTCGGGACGGATTACATAGCCGCGCTGAGACGCCTGTACGGGATAGAGAAGCTGCATGTCGTCAGCGCGGAAGGGCTTGATGTGGAAAACGCAGATGTGCGTGCGATTATTGACGCAGCGTGCAGCAGGGAGTTTGACTGATTTTGAAACGGAGGCGCATATGAAAAAAGTGATATTGTTTTATCTAAAGCCCTATTATGGGAGGATGACGATAGGCTTTATCATTAAATTTATCGGTACGATTATGGATTTGTGCCTGCCGTGGATTCTGGCATACATGATTGATACCGTTATTCCGCAGGGGACAAGGAACAGGATTTATCTGTGGGGGCTGGTAATGCTGGTCTGCTCCGTGCTGGCGTTTACGTTTAATGTGCTGGCAAATCGCATGGCGTCCAAGGTTGCGCGCGATACGACTGAGGCAATACGCCATGATCTGTTTGAGAAAATCATGTGGTTTTCCAATGCGCAGACAGATGCATTTACAAAGCCCTCTTTGATTTCGCGGCTCACAACGGATACCTATAATGTACATCAGATGCTCGGAAGAGTGCAGCGGTTGGGGGTTCGTGCGCCGATTCTGGTAATCGGGGGTGTGCTGGTGACGCTGACACTTGATCCGGTATTGACGCTGGTGCTCATATCCGTTATGCCGCTGACGGCGTTTATCACATATTATTTTTCTAAAAAAAGCATTCCGATGTACAGCGCATTGCAGAGAGCAGTGGATAAGTTCGTCCGACTGATTCGGGAGGATATTGCCGGAATACGAGTCATTAAGGCACTGTCAAAGACCGACTATGAGAAGCAGCGGTATGACGCGCTCAACCGGGAGGTTGTGGAAGGGGAGAAGCGTGCGGGCATCACAATGGCAATCGTAAATCCTTCCATGAACCTGTTTCTGAACCTGGGTCTTGTTCTGGTGGTGATCGTCGGCGCTTTTCGGGTAAACAGCGGCCTGTCCGAGGTTGGCAAAATTTTGGCCTTTCTTACATACTTTACGATTATTCTCAACGCTATGATGAATATTTCCAAAATGTTTGTCATTATCTCAAAAGCGGTGGCCTCTGCGGACCGTATTATGGAGGTTATCGGGGTACCGGAGGAACTGTTGCCGCAGATTTGCGAACGGATGGAACAGGAAATTGCCTATATCCGTTTTCAGGAGGTTACCTTTTCCTATAACAAGACCGATCCTAATCTGAGTAATATCAGCTTTTCACTGCAGAAGGGGCAGACGTTGGGAATCATCGGCGCAACAGGCGCGGGCAAGAGCACGTTGGCAGCGCTGCTGATGCGTTTTTATGATACGGATACGGGAGCCATTTATATTGATGGGGAGGATATCCGTACGATTCCCACGGAGAAACTTCGAAAAAGATTCGGTGTGGTTTTTCAGAATGATGTGATTTTCGAGGCGTCCATTATGGAGAATGTGCGTCTGGGGCGTACGCTTTCGGAGGAGCAGGTCAGGGACGCGATTACCCACGCAAAGGCAAAGGAGTTCGTTGAGGAGGAAGGGAGAGGTTATGAAAACCATGTTAATATCCGCGGTGCGAATCTCAGCGGAGGGCAAAAGCAGCGTATTCTGATTGCGCGTGCGCTGGCGGCACATCCTGATATTCTGATTCTGGATGATTCGTCGAGTGCGTTGGATTATAAAACGGATGCCGCGCTGCGCCGCGAGCTTTCCGAGTACTTTGCGGATACAACAAAAATCATTATTGCACAGCGCATCAGCTCGATTATGCATGCGGATTCCATCATGGTGCTTGACGAGGGAGAAATGATCGGGTACGGAACGCATGAGGAGCTTTTGGAGCATTGTGCGGTCTATCGGGAAATCAGAGATTCCCAGATGCAGGTATGAGAAAAAGAAAGCAGCGGGATTAGGAACGGAGGTGTAAGAGCAGCAATGGCAGAGGGAAACAAAAAATACGAAAAACCGAAAAATCGCAAGGGAACGATATTGCGGCTTGGGATTTATATGCTGCGGTATAAGCTTTGGCTGCTGTTAGCGCTTGTGATGACGATCGCAAGCAATCTTCTTGCGCTTGTGGGACCGATGCTTTCCGGCTATGCGATTGACGCAATCGAGCCGGGGGCAGGACATGTGGCGTTTGCGCGCGTATTCCGGTATGCGGGGCTGATGGTGATATTTTACATCGGGTCATCGCTGCTCTCCTACGCGATTGCAGTTCTGATGATTCACATCAGCCGCAAGGTCGTGTATCAGATGCGCAGAGATGTATTTGAGCACCTGATGGAGCTTCCCGTGGAATATTTTGACACCCACCAGACAGGGGATGTCATCAGCCGAATCTCCTATGATATTGATACGGTAAATACATCTTTGTCAAACGATTTGGTGCAAATCCTTACGACTGTGATAACGGTGGTCGGCGCTATTGGCATGATGATAGCGATATCGCCGCGGTTGGTGCTGACCTTTGCGGTCACGGTGCCACTCTCATTGGTGCTGACAAAATTCATTACCGGAAAGACACGTCCGCTGTTTCGCCTGCGTTCGAGGAAGCTTGGAGAACTGAACGGATTTGTCGAGGAGATGATATC
>CAMWYL010000049.1 GCA_947178465.1 uncultured Lachnospiraceae bacterium
AGCCTATGGGCGGGAGATAAGACGGCTATCCGGAAAAAGGGGTACATGGGAGGAGACCTGCGGACATATCCGGGCAGCTAATGTGATTACTTCCTTCACCTGCTGGCACCAATATCTGCATGGGAGCGATGAGGGAAGAGTCAGGGAGATATATGGGAAAATGGTGACGGACAGTGATGGTATCGGGTGAAAATCCGGCAGTGTCGGGAAAATGCCCCTTTTTGAAAGATTGGAGAATAAGAAATAATTTTGCATTTCTGATGCTGTTATTTTTATACTTCTTACGATATTGCCCCGGTGTCAGACCGAGGGCTTTCCGAAACATCCGGATGAAATAACTGGCGGAAGAAAAACCCGCCTGCTGAGAGATGAGTTCCATGTCAGCATCAGATTCGACCAACATTTTCTTTGCACACTCTATGCGAATAGAGGTTAAATAATCCGTTAAATTTTCGGAAAAATGCTTTTGAAAAAAGACGCTGAAATATTTGGGAGACATATGGAACACCTGACCCAATTCTTTCAAAGAAAGCTTTTCTTTATAGTGTGTCTGCATATAGCGGGCAATTTCAAGAATCAGGCGCATCTGAGCGGAATCTTCCTGCTGCCTGTAGATTATCAAATTTCTTTCTTTTTTCAGGGACTGACAGTTCCTTAATACCTTGATGTGGATATTTTAACATAATATATGGATATTTTACAACATTTACAACATTTTGTGGGATATAATTCAATTCAAATCAAATGAAGATACCTGTAAAAGGAAAGAGAGGAATGAGGATATGAAACATTGGTTGGAGCAAAGCATTTTTTATGAAATCTATCCGCAGAGTTTTTATGGCAGTAATGGAGATGGTATAGGAGATATTTGCGGCATTATCGAAAAATTGGATTATATCCATGATTTAGGCTGTAATGCTCTTTGGCTGAATCCATGTTATCTGTCGTCCTTTGGTGATGCCGGGTACGACGTGTCTGATTATTGTCAGGTGGCGCCGCGTTACGGAACGAACGAGGATCCGGTACATTTGTTTCGGGAAGCCCATATGCAGTAAAGAAGGAGTATTGTATGTACCAGGGCAGAGTGTAGGATTTATAAAGGTAGGTACAACGGATATATAGGCTTTAAGGGGCCGCCTGCAAAGCTTTTCATTGATTGTTGCAAAGCTTTTGCGTATAATTATGAAAGAAATCGAATTTTACCGGACAGGCGGGAATAAACACAATGCAGAATATGGATGAGAAATACATGCGTGAAGCCATTCGGCAGGCGAAGAAGGCCTATGCACTCGGCGAGGTTCCGATAGGCTGTGTGATCGTGCATGAAGGAAAAATTATCGGGCGCGGCTATAACCGCAGAAATACAGATAAAAGTACACTCTCCCATGCGGAGATTACCGCAATTAAGAAGGCAAGTAGGGTTATCGGAGATTGGAGGCTGGAAGAGTGTACACTATATGTTACGCTGGAACCGTGTCAAATGTGCGCGGGTGCGATTGTCCAGGCGCGGATTTCCAAGGTCGTAATGGGCTGCATGAACCCAAAGGCAGGGTGCGCAGGCTCCATTCTGAATATTTTGGAGATGCCCGAATTTAATCATCAGGTGGAGACCGTGCGCGGTGTCCTTGAAAAGGAGTGTGCGGAAATGCTCAAGACCTTTTTTAAGGAGCTGCGTATCCGCAATAAGCAGGAAAAGCAGGCATATTCCTCTATGCTTCCTTAGTAATCCCTGCACAGTTCCTCCGCCAACGCTTTTATTTGTGCGACGTTTTCTTCGTTCAGGGCAGAGCGGATGCTTACCGTGTTGTCGGTAAAGGTAATGTTTTTGCAGCCCTCAAGCAGTCTGCGCATGGTTTTTGCGGCAAGGGGCGCCCATGTGCCGTTTTCAATCAGACCGATGGTGCGGTTTTGGTAATTGCGCTCGGTAAGGTTGCTGATAAATGTCCGCATAAAAGGAAAGATTCCCGCGTCATAGGTAATGGAGGCAAGCACCAGCTTCCCGTAACGGAAGGCATCCTCCACACACTCGGCCATATCCTCACGCGCGAGGTCTGCGACAACGACCTTGGGACAACCCTTTGCGCGCAGCTCGTCGGCCAGCAATGTAACCGCTTTTTTGGTGTTCCCATAGACGGACGTATATGCAATCATTACACCCTCTGTTTCAACGGCATAGGAGGACCAGGTGTTATAAAGTCCTATGTAATAGCCGAGATTTTCCTTTAATACGGGGCCGTGCAGCGGGCAGATGGTTTGAATGTCAAGACCGGATGCCTTTTTCAGGAGATTTTGCACCTGTGCACCGTATTTTCCGACAATGCCGATATAGTAGCGGCGTGCCTCACATGCCCAATCCTCCTCAACATCCAATGCACCGAACTTGCCGAAGCCGTCCGCCGAGAACAGTACCTTATCATGGCTGTCGTAAGACACGATAACCTCCGGCCAATGTACCATAGGCGCGGCAAAGAAGGTCAGTGTATGAGCACCGAGGGAAAGCGTGTCATTTTCCTTTACGACAATTCTGCGCTCAGCATAATCCGTGCCGAAAAATTGCTTCATCATTGTAAATGCAGGTGCGGAAGAGACTACCTGTGCGGAGGGATAAGCCTCCATGAAGCTTGCAATGTTCGCGGAATGGTCCGGCTCCATATGCTGCACAATCAGGAAGTCCGGCCGGCGGTCACCAAGTGTCCGCTTCAGGTTTTCAAGCCATTCCTGTTTGAAATTTGCATCAACCGTATCGAGTACGGCAATCTTTTCATCTGAGATTACATAAGAGTTGTAGGACATGCCGTTTTCAACGACATACTGTCCTTCAAACAGGTCCACGGCGTGATCGTTGACACCGACATATACAATATCGTTTGTGATTTTCATAATATTCTCCATTTCTGCGCTGCTTTAACGGCTCAGCATTGCTGAGACGATACGCATTAACGGGTTTGTGACAGGCAACGCGCAGACACAAATCCCGCGATTGAAATTTTGATTTTCAATCTTAAAACCTCTGTTTTCAGAGTAATGTGCCGCGGTGCGGCAAACAATATCATTATAACGCCATGAGCGGTTACCGTCCAGCAATAATAAAATTTTTACGGAGGAAGCTGTGATAATAATATCCGGCGATATCAGAAAAAGTATCGGAAAAAGAAAGTTACAGATAGGCAAAAGGATACAAGGTGTGATACAATGATAATATCAGGGTCAACAGGCGACCTCAGTGCCCCGTTGATATCATACAGGATAAAACCCAAGAAGGGCAGATAAGGAGTTTGGGATGGACGAGATAGCAGTATTGATTCCGTGTTATAATGAGAGTAAAACGGTGGAAAAGGTCGTGCGCGATTTCCGCGCGGCGCTTCCGAACGCTGTAATATATGTGTATGATAACAATTCAACGGATGGCACGGACGAGATTGCGCGGCGTGCAGGCGCGGTGGTGCGCTATGAGTATCAGCAGGGTAAGGGAAACGTTATCCGGCGGATGTTTCGGGAGATTGACGCCAAGTGCTATATTATGACAGATGGTGACGATACCTATCCGGCTGACGAGGCGCCGAAGCTGTGCGAGGCGGTTTTAGAACGTGGCGCGGATATGGTTGTGGGGGACAGGCTTTCCTCGTCGTATTTTGAGGAGAATAAGAGACCGTTTCATAATTTTGGAAATTCTCTGGTGCGCGGCGCCATCAACAGCATCTTTAAGAGTGATATCCGTGATATTATGACGGGATATCGGGCTTTCAGCTATCAGTTTGTGAAGTCCTTTCCCGTGCTGTCAAAGGGCTTTGAGATAGAGACGGAGATGAGCATTCACGCAATCGACAGGAATATGCGGGTAGAGAATGTGATCATTCAGTATCGGGACAGGCCTGAGGGGAGTGTCTCCAAGCTCAACACCTATTCGGATGGCATTAAGGTGCTTTGGACGATTGCGAAGATGTACAAGAATTACAAGCCGATGGGCTTTTTCCTGCTGATCAGTATGGTGTTGGCGGTGATTTCCACGGTATTTCTGATACCGGTACTCAAGGAGTTTTTCGATACCGGTCTGGTGGCGCGGTTTCCGACGCTGATCGTGTGCGGCTTTGTCTATGTGGCGGCAATTCAGGCCTTTTTTGCGGGACTGATGTTGTCCACGATGCGCCAGAAAAATTTGCAGGATTTTGAACTGAATCTGATTATGCTGGAGAGAGAACGGAAGAAGAGCGAAGAGAAACAAGATGAATGATGTACGAAAGAATTATGTGGTATTTGATATTGAGACTACGGGACTGAGTCCGAAATATGAGAAGATTATCGAGATTGGCGCGGCAAGAGTCGCGGATGGGGAGGTGGCGGACACTTTTTCAACCTTTGTCAATCCCGGAAAGAGTCTTCCGCCGAGAATTGTGGAGCTTACCGGAATAACTGACAATGATGTCATAAATGCACCCTATATCGAAGAGCTGTTTGATGCGTTTGTCAGTTTTGTAGGGGACGATATTTTACTTGGACATAATCTGCTGTTTGATTATTCCTTTGTAAAGAAGGCGGCTGCAAATCAGAAGAAGACCTTTGAGAAAAAGGGAATCGATACCCTGCGGATCGCACGGCGTTTCCTGACGAATTTAGACAGCAGGAAGCTGGGGGATCTGTGCAGTTATTATGGGATTTATCTGGAGGCGCACAGGGCGTTGAACGATGCGATTGCGACACATATGCTGTATCAGCGGCTTGTGGCGGATTTTTATGAAAAGGAGGCGGAGACCTTTCTGCCGCGGGCGTTGGTGTACAGCGCCAGGAAAGAAAGCCCTGTCACGCCGAAGCAGTATGAGCATGTTATCCGGCTTGCGCAGCGGTTTGGGCAGCAGATTACGGAGGAGAACGGCATCTGTTATCTTGAGCCGGTGAAGGGTGTGACGACGGAGCGGATAGAGATCGGAAGGCTGAGCAAAAATGAAGCAAGCAGACTTATTGACCGCCTGCTTGCAAATTTTGGACGATAGTGTCTTTTGACAGGGAATGCAGATTTTGGGCGTCGCGTATCAGTCCGTCGATTTTCTCAGGAGTGTTGTATTTTGTATAAAGCTCGGCAAGCAGATAATAGGATTTGCTGACGTCCGTTCCGGTTGCGACGGCAAATTCAAGCGTCCGGATGGCGAGTGTGTCATTCCCGCTTTCGCAGAGCTTTTCGGCGAGCCGTTGCAGGAGTGTCACTAAATTCGTGTAATGAAAATCGTATTCGCTTAATATAGTAATATTAGCGGTTCCGTATTGCAGTTTAAGATCCGTGTTGCTCAAACCCGTGAGGTTGACGATTTTATATGCGGACAGGCTTTTTAAATCATCCAAGTCACTGCGCAGCGCATCCGTCATATTTTCGGGCGACATAAAAAGGATTTCGTCGGGGATGATAATATAATCCAGCGAATCAAGGGATTTTTTGCGGGTATAGTTGGCTTTGGCCTCGCGTTCCCAGAAGTCTCGCTCGGCTTGGCTTTCCTGATTGTCTTCATGTTTGAGTTTTAATGCAATTATTCCCGCAAAGATTATTGAAATAATTATGAAATTCATATATAATATCCTTTCAGATGAAATTGTGTGCAGTTGGTATAAAGGAGGCGTGCAACGCATAATGAATTTTAACAATAAAAAGACACAGCGTAAAATCGCAGCCGCCATAGCCATTCTTTTGGTGTTGGCGATGGTAGTGCCGATGGTTTTGAGCCTTGTATGATAATCATACAACAGCAGACAGGGTGATTGCAACTGATTTGTATTTGTAAGTGAGGAGAGAATGGGATTATGAAAACTATGAGAAAGAGAGTAGGTCTGTTATTGATGAGCCTGGCACTTGCGCTTTTTGCGGGCGGCGTATGGGGCAGTGCGACGGCTGAGGCGAAGTCCGACAACAATGTTATTCTGGACGGTATCTACATGGGAGAGATTGATTTGTCCGGGATGACGGCCGATGAGGCTAAGGCGGCTGTCAATGCATTCGTGGAGCAGTTAAAGCTCAAGAACATTACCTTCGGCGCGGTGGATGGTCATTATGTCGCGATTACCGTGGCCGATCTTGGCGTGAGTTGGGTGAATCAGAACGATATTGACGCAGCGGTTAGCCTCGGGAAGACGGGAAATATCGTAAAGCGTTATAAGGTGGTAGAGGATTTGAAGCACGGGAAGAAGGTGTATGATCTGCAGCTTGCCTTTGATCCCGCGGTGTTGCGTGCCTTTTTGGAGGAGCAGTGTACAGAGTATGATGTTGAGGCTGTCAATGCGTCGCTTACCCTCACGGATGGTGTGTTTGCGGTCACGGAGGGACAGAGCGGTCAGCGTGTGAATATTGATGCGTCCTTGGACAGAACGATTGAATTTCTGACAAATGAATGGAATTATCAGGATGCTTCCATTGATCTGGTGATTGATGTGGAGGCGCCGAAGGGAGATGCGGAGGAGCTTGCGCAGGTAAAGGATGTGTTGGGTACGTTTACCACAAGCTATTCAAGCAGCGGTTCCGCGAGAAGTGCGAATGTGGAGAACGGGTGCCGTCTGATAAACGGGACATTGCTCTATCCGGGCGAGGAGTTTTCCACATACAATACCATCAAGCCCTTTACAAAGGAAAACGGATATTATCCGGCAGGGTCTTATTTGAACGGTAAGGTTGTCGACAGTATTGGCGGCGGCATCTGTCAGGTATCAACAACACTTTACAACGCGGTACTTTTGTCTGAGCTGGAGGTTGTAGAGCGCAATAACCATTCCATGATTGTCAGCTATGTTGAGCCCTCCATGGATGCGGCGATATCTGAGTCAGCAGGGAAGGATTTCCGATTTGTCAATAACTATGAGCATCCGATTTATATTGAGGGACACACAGAGGGAAAGAAAATCACGTTTACGATTTATGGCGTGGAGACCAGGGACCCGGGACACAAGGTATATTATAAGAGCGAGGTGCTCTCTACAACGAACCCCGACCACGAGGAAATTATTGCGGATGGCGGACAGGGTATCGGGTATATCAATGTGCAGTCCGCGCATATCGGACAAAAGGCGCAGCTCTGGAGAGTCGTGGAGGAGAACGGTGTTGAAGTGAGCCGTGAGGTGATTAACAGCAGCAGTTATCAGGCGTCACCGAGAACGGCTACGGTAGGTGTAAATACGAGCAATCCGGAGTACGCAAGCCGTATTCAGGCCGCAATTGCATCAGGCAGCATTGACAACTGCAAGGCGGAGGCTGCGGCAATTAAGGCGGAGATGGCTGCGGCATCACAGCAGCAGGCAGAGCAGGAGGCGTATAATCAAGCGCTTTTGCAGCAGCAACAGCAGGCGATGGAGCAGCTGGCGGCACAATAGAGGGTTACTAAGGAGAGTTTCAGCAATGAATTGCGGAAGGTTGACAGAGAGCGTTTATGAGCGCTCGGTGGTCAAGGTAATGAAGACAGTTTCAGAGAAGAACAGAGAGCTTTACAATAGCGCAGGGCCGGGGGCAGACTGCGCTGTTTTTCCGTATATCTGCGAGGAACAGGGAAGGCTTGTGAGCGGTCAGGCGTCGGCCTGCGGGTATGAGGAGACGGTCGCACTTTTTGCGTATACGGCTGCGGTAAATAATGCGGCTGCGGCAGTGTGCGGCGCGATTTCGCAAGCGTATGCAAATCTGACGTTGACGGTGCCGGAGAAGCTTCGTGAGATTAAGGTGCGGCGAATCATCGCGCGGGCTGCACAGGAGGCAGAGCGAATTCGGATTCCGATACTGAGTGCGAATGTACAGGTGCTGCCCTGCGTGGAGGAGCCTGTGGCCTGCTGTGTTGTGAGTGCACTTGCAAAGGGCGGAAGCTTTCGGGGTGCCGGTGCGGATGAGGACATCGTGATGACCAAGTGGATTGGAATGGAAGGCACGGCGATTACGGCAAACCGACACTTTGATGTGCTTTGCGACAGATATCCTGCGGATCTTGTGAAGGAGGCCTGCGGCTTTGAGCGCTTCCTGTCCGTTATTCCGGAGGCCGCGACCGCCAAAGTGTCCGACGTCAGTGCGGTACAGGTGGTCAGAGAGGGCGGTATCTTCGGCGGACTCTGGGCACTTGCGGCAGGCAGCGGCGTTGGACTGGTCGCAGACTTAAGACGCATACCGATACGGCAGGAAACAATAGAGGTGTGCGAGTTTTTTGATATCAATCCATACGAGCTTTTGGCGGGCGGAAGCCTTCTGATGACAACGCCAAACGGCGGCAGTCTGGTGGAAGCGCTGGCGGAGCAGGGGATTGCGGCAGCCGTAATCGGCAAAACCACTGCGGGGAATGACCGTATTGTCCGATACGAGGACGAAGCGCGGTTTCTGGAGCCGGCCAGGGGCGATGAAATATTCAAAGTTGAAATGAAAAGGAGATTACATTGATGAGAGAAAAGATTTTGTCCATTATAGAGAAAAACAGCAGGATTGACCTGCGGGAGCTTGCAATTATCCTCGGCGAGGAGGAGACGGATATCGTCAACGAGATGGAACAGATGGAGAAGGAGGGTGTGATTTGCGGATATCACACGCTGATTGATTGGGAGAAGACGAATGTTGAGAAGGTCAGCGCACTGATCGAGGTGCGCGTCACCCCGCAGCGCGGACACGGCTTTGACAGCATTGCGGAGCGTATTTACAAATATCCGGAGGTGCATGCGGTCTATCTGATTTCGGGCGGTTATGATTTGCTTGTGAGTCTGGAGGGAAAGTCGCTCAAGGAAGTATCGAATTTTGTTTCTGATAAGCTTTCCACGTTGGATACGGTGCTCAGTACGGCGACACATTTCATCCTGAAAAAGTATAAGGACCACGGAACCATTCTGGATAAGAAAGAAGTAGATGAAAGGATACAGGTGACGCCATGAGAAATCCTTTATCAAAAACCATCGTAGAGATTAAGCCTTCGGGCATTCGAAAATTTTTTGACATTGTAAGCGAGATGAAGGATGCGATTTCGCTGGGTGTGGGAGAACCGGATTTTGAGACGCCGTGGCACATCCGCGACGAGGGCATTTACTCTCTGGAAAGAGGACGTACTTTTTACACCTCGAGTGCGTGATTATTGTATCTGCACTAGGAAATCGGAAAATATTTAAAAAGAAGGTACGATATCAGCTATGACGCAAAGACAGAAATGCTTGTTACAGTCGGCGGTTCCGAGGCGATTGATATTGCGCTGCGCGCCATGGTTGACCCGGGCGATGAGGTTCTGATACCGCAGCCGAGTTATGTGTCGTATGAGCCTTGTGCGGTTCTTGCGGGCGCGAAGCCTGTGATTATTGAACTGAAACATGAGAATCAGTTCCGCCTGACGGCGCAGGAGCTGGAGGACGCGATTACGGATAAGACAAAAATTCTGATTCTTCCGTTTCCCAATAATCCGACCGGCGCGATTATGGAGCGGAAGGACCTGGAGGCGATTGCCGAGGTCATTTTAAAGCATGATTTGTTTGTCCTGTCAGATGAGATCTATGCAGAGCTGTGCTATACGGAGAAGCATGTGTCCATTGTGAATATTGACGGTATGCGGGAACGCACCATTCTGATTAACGGCTTTTCAAAGTCCCATGCGATGACAGGTTGGCGGCTTGGCTACGCGTGCGGACCGAAGGAGATTATCGAGCAGATGTATAAAATCCATCAGTTCTGTATTATGTGCGCACCGACAACCTCACAGTATGCGGCGATTGATGCGCTCAAGAACGGCGATGAGGACGTACAGATGATGCGTGAGGCGTACAATCAGAGACGCCGCTACTTAGTACATGCGTTTCAGGAAATGAAGCTTGAGTGCTTTGAGCCGTTTGGTGCTTTTTACATCTTCCCGTGCATCAGGGAATTCGGTCTGACAAGTGACGAGTTTGCGACCCGATTTTTGAATGAGGAAAAGGTTGCGGTCGTGCCGGGGACGGCGTTCGGTGACTGCGGGGAGGGCTTTATCCGTATTTCCTACGCATATTCCCTTGAGAAGCTCAAAATTGCGATGGAGAAATTGGAGCATTTTATTAACAGGCTGCGTGCGGAAAAGTAGAGACGGCTTGCGGACTGCGCAGGAATGGAGGATTAACGGGGTATGCATATTGTTCTGTACCAGCCGGAGATACCGGCAAATACCGGAAATATCGGGAGAACCTGCGTTGCAACAAATACAGTCCTGCATCTGATAGAGCCGCTTGGCTTTCGACTGACGGGGAAGGAACTGCGCCGGGCGGGCATGGACTACTGGGAGCATCTGGATGTGCGCCGGTATATGAATTTTGAGGAGTTTGCGGAGAAAAATCTGGCGGAGAATCCGAGCGCAAGGCTTTGGATGGCAACCACAAAGGCGAAAAAGGTCTATACGCAGGCAGACTTCGGGCCGGAGGATTTTATTATGTTTGGCAAGGAGAGCGCGGGGATTCCGGAGGAGCTGTTGGTTGATTATGAGGAGACCTGCATTCGGATTCCGATGCTGGATAAGATTAGGAGCTTAAATCTTTCAAACAGCGTGAGTATTGTGCTGTATGAGGCGCTGCGGCAGCAGGAGTTTGCGGGGATGCAGTTGGAAGGGGAGCTGCACCGGCTTACGTGGGGGAAGTAGATAGAGAGGTTTTTCAGCCGGCAGCTTCGCAATATATTGCCCAAGCCTGCCTCATGGAAAACGGGATGATAAGAAGAAGCTGACTTGTAACAAAAATAACAGGTTGAAATGGAGGGATAGTATCATTTCAATAAAAGACAGGGGGGATAAACGGGTGAAAGCAATTATAACGGATTTGGACCGGACTTTGCTCCATACGGACAAGACAGTGTCGGAATATACATACGCCGTACTTAAAAAGTGCCATGATAGAGGGATTGTTGTTATGGCAGCAACCGCCCGTCCTGAAAGAGCTGTTTTATCCTATCATAATCACATTGGCTTTGATGCGATAACGACATTAAATGGTGCAAGAATTATTCTGCCGCATCGTATTATTGAAAATGGTATTCGGCCTTCCGATGCGGAAAGCATTTTGAAAAAGGTAATGATGATACCTGATTCCGTTTTGTCAATGGAAACAGGGGAGGGCATTTTTTCAAATGTCCCAATTCCGGAATGGAACGCAACGGTTTTTAGCGGATTTCCCGCTCTGCCTACGGAAAGCATTATATATAAGATTTTACTCAGCTGCGAAAAAAATAACGTACAGCGGGAAGTCGAAAAGGCTTTAACTCCGGATACTTATATGACGGTGGCAGAGGGGAAATTAATACAGATTATGAGTACCGCGGCAACGAAATGGAATGGAATCAGGATGATGCTGGAAGCTGTGGGCATCAGGCAGAGTGAGGCAGTATATTTCGGGGACGATAATGATGATATAGAGTCGATTAAGTACTGCGGTGTAGGTATCGCTGTTTCCAACGCGGTTGATGCGGTTCTCGATGTGGCGGATTTTGTAACAGAGAGTAATGATATGGATGGCGTGGCGCAGTATATTGAGAAATATGTGCTGTAAGTTATGGTTGAGCAAGAAAAATAATACAGTCGGTTTTCATTAAGCTTGATGTAAAAGCTTATTGAAAACCGACTTTTTGTTAGAATCTGTAAAGCGTCACTTCGATATGCTGCAATATTGCGGTAAGTCCCTTGACAAACATATATCGCAGTGCTATAGTTATTATATCGCAGTTCGATATATCGCATTGCTGAGTAAGGAGGTACAATGGATAGTCATATCAGAAAAGTGTATGTACCGATGACGGAAACAGGCTTTTACATTTTATTGTGTCTGAGAGAGGAAGCGCATGGGTACAGCATTGTGAAAAAGACAGAAAGCTTAACGCAGGGCGAAATAAAAATCAGCCCGGGAACATTATATGGAAGCCTGTCCAAAATGGAAAAGGATGGTCTGATTCAATTTATCAGGGAAGAAGAAAAGCGCAAGATTTATTGCATTACGGAGCTTGGCACACAGGTGCTTGATTTGGAAATGAAACGCATTGAGCGTTTATATAAAAGCATGAGGGAGGCGGAATAAACATGAGGGATACCAAAACAGAATTTAAGATTTTCACGATTCCGGAATGGAAGAAGGAGGAAACGTATCTTAGAGAACAACATAAAAACGGTTGGGAATTTGTCAGTGTAAGCGCTATTTGCCGGTATCATTTTAAAAGGTGCGAACCAAGGGACGTTGTTTACCAATTAGACTATAATCCTGAAAGCACCACACATAAAGAGGAATATGTTCAAATGTTTCGTGATTGCGGGTGGGAATATCTGCAAAACTATGTCGGCTACAGCTATTTCCGCAAAGCAGCCTCTGAAATGGATGGAGAAGAGGAAATCTTCTGTGATGATGTTTCCAGACTGGATATGATGAAGCGGGTTTTTCAGCAGCGTATGACACCGCTTCTATGCGTTTTCTTTTTGATCATTATTCCGCAGATTCTTATGCAAAGCCTGATTGATACGCCTGTAAATCATGTTCTGCTGGCCGTATTTTGCATACTGTTTGTTCTTTATTTTATATTGTTTATCCTGTTTGCCATTCGATTTTGGGAATACTATAAGTCTGTTCGTAAATGAGAAGCAGAAGTAAGAAGGCTCCCTTTTTCGAGGAATTTCCAGTTCGGGAAGCGGCATCTTTGAGCAGATGTACCGCTTCCCTGCGCTTTTTTACCATATAGGATTAGGGTGTCAAAAGGTGCTTGAAGATTTTCTATCCGGCAAATTGCACAA